>JAYTML010000147.1:0-5085 GCA_043728655.1 Chthoniobacter sp.
GGAAGCTGGAATTTCTCGTGAAAGAACTCCCGCATGTAGGGCAGCGTGACGCTTCCGCCGCTCAGATACACGCGCTGCGGCTGGGCGCCGCCCTGCTGCGAGCGGTAGAAGCTGATCGAGCGCGCGATTTCCGCGTGGAGGCGGGTCATCGAGTTGCGGATCATCTTGGAGACGCGCGCGACATCCGGATCCTCGGGCTCGGCGTAGGCTCCGCCGAGGCTGACGAAACCGTCGCGCTTTTTCCGCTCCTCGGACGCTCCGAAGGGCTCGTTGAAGTCCCGGGCGATCGCCTGGGTGATCGTGCTGCCGCCGTTTGGGATGCTGCGGCTGAAAACCTTGTGCGGCTCGATGAATATGAGGTTCGTGGTCCGCGCGCCGATGTCGATGATCAGCGAGCAGCCGTCCACGTCGCTGTAGTTGTAGCGGTAGGCGTTGTAGAGCGCCATCGGGGCGACATCGACCAGTGTGGTCTGGAGGTTTGCGTCCTCGACTGCCGCATTGATGTCATCCAGAAGGTCGGACTTGATCGCGACGATGACGACCTCCACTTGGCTCGGGTCGCCGCTATCGACGAGCTGGTAGTCCCAGACGACCTCGTCGATCGGGTAGGGGACGTTCTGCTGCGCCTCAAAAGTCACAATCTGGTCCACCTGCTCCTCACCGACGGAGGGCAGCTTGACGAAGCGTGTGAAGACGGACTGGGCGGAAACCGCGTAGTTGACCTTTGCGGTCTTCAGTCCGGCGCCCTGCACCATCTCGTCGAGTACGAGTTTGGTCTGTGCGAGCCGCGTGGAATCGGCGGCGGGATCGGCCAGAAGCTCTCGCGTCTGATGGGAGGCGAGGACGAGGCCCCCGTTCTGTCCGGTGATGAATTCGGCGAGCGCGACAGTCTGGTTGCCGAGACTGAGGCTCAGGATGCGGGTGGGTGCGGCCATGAAAACTCGAGCGTCAGTCGGTTAGCGTGCCGTCTTGATCGCTTCGTACCGGTCAAAATAGAGCGGGGCAAATGGCGTTTCGGACTTGTTCAGGACGAGTCCTGCGAGGTGCGGAAGGTTCGGGATCGCCACGTTTTTGACAGCGGCCTGATCGAGGACCTGGCCCTGCTTCGACGCCACGACCCAGACATTCTGGATGCTGCCGGCGGTCAGCGCCTTGCCTCCGGTCAGTTTCTCGATCGCACGGGGCGAGACATACATTACGGAGTAGTGCTCACGGCCCTTCGGGATGTTCACATGCGTGACCTGGCCGTCGAGAAGCCTGTTATCAAACATGATCGTGTATTGAAACGTGATCTCGTCGATCTCCTCGGCCTTGGTTTCAAACTCGACCTCGATCTCCAGCCACTCACCAACCTTCGAGCGCTTTTCGGGGCCGATCTTGAGCGAGTAATCCGGTGTCTTGACGACGGCGGGCTGCACCTTTCCCAGCTTGATGGCGCCGGGTCCGATGGGCACCTGGGCGGAGGCATGAATGGCAAATCCGAGAATGGCGCAGGCGGAGAGAGTAAGGGTTTTCATGGGAGGGTTTTCTTAGCTTCTTTCGGATCGGCGGGGGAGCTTGCTGTTGTTGATGATTTTGCCGGGGGTTGGGAAGAAAAAAATCGCGACGGCTTGCAAATCCTTATTTTATGCGGGTTCGGAAGTAATCAATCGTTTTCCTGATTCCCTCGTCAAAGTCCACGCGCGGCTCCCAGCCGAGCACGGTTTTCGCCCGCGTGATGTCTGGCTGGCGCACTTTCGGATCGTCCACGGGGAGTGGTCGGAACTCGATGGAGGCAGTCGTTCCGGTGATGCGGATGATTTCCTCGGCAAACTGCCGGATTGTCATTTCGCGCGGGTTTCCGATGTTCACCGGCTCGTGAAAAGTGGACTGAGAGAGCTTGAAAATGCCGTCGATCAGGTCCGAGCAGTAGCAGAACGAGCGTGTCTGCGAGCCGTCGCCAAAGATCGTGAGCGGCTCGGGGGTGAGCGCCTGGCCGATGAAGGCGGGCACCACGCGCCCGTCGCGCAGGCGCATCCGCGGCCCGTAGGTGTTGAAAATGCGGACGATGTGCGTGTTCACCTTGTGGAAGCGGTGGTAGGCCATCGTCATCGCCTCGGCGAAGCGCTTTGCCTCGTCGTAAACGCCGCGCGGGCCGATGGGGTTCACATTTCCCCAGTAGTCCTCGCGCTGCGGGTGGACGAGCGGGTCGCCGTAGCACTCGCTGGTGCTCGCCAGCAGGAATGCCGCATTTTTGTCCTTGGCCAGCCCGAGCGCGTTGTGGGTGCCCAGCGACCCGACTTTCAGCGTAGGGATCGGGTGCTCGAGGTAGTCGATCGGCGAGGCGGGCGAGGCGAAGTGGAAAATGTAATCCACGTCGTCCGGCAGGAAGATGAAGTTCGAGACATCGTGCTTGATGAGGCGGTAGTTCTCGTTCCCGGCGAGGTGCTCGATGTTGGCTGTCGATCCGGTGAGGAAGTTGTCGATCGCGATGACGCGGTGGCCTTCGGCGAGGAGGCGGTCGGTGAGATGCGAGCCGAGGAAGCCGGCGCCGCCGGTGACGACGGAGACCGGCGATGAGGTCGAGCGTTTGAACATGGCCGCGGTTTATGCACGCGGGCGCGGGGCTTGTCGATTCCCGCGCTACGTGAAATCGCAGAGCCCTTCCACGTAAGCCGCCGAGCCGTCGCGCAGCCAGCCGTCGAGCTGCGCCTGCTCCTTGAGCTGCTGCCCGCGCAGCCGCGGGACGACGACGAAGCGGCTGGTGATTTCCGGCAGCGCCGTGAGATCGCTCCACAGCTTCTCAAATTGCGCGACCGGGAAGATGTCCTCCTGCCCGTGGCCCCAGCGCTTTTTCACGTCCTTGAGGGTGATGTAGGTCGGCACTTTCGCCGCCAGCGCGCGGATCGCGGCGGTGACGCGCGGCGCGTCATCGAGGTCGGCGCGGGTGAGACCGAAAGCCGTGAGCAGCCCGTCGATGTCGATCCACGTCGTCATCGTATTGTAATAGGTCAGTCCGAATTCCAGCTCCTCGCGCGGCACCGCGAGCCCCTCGACAAGCCGGACGCGGCCGTCCACGCGCGCCAGTCCGCCGCCACGGTCTTCGAGCCTGCGCGTGATCACCTCGAAGCTCAGTGTCGCGCCACTTTCGAGATGCTGGCCGAGCAGGGCCGGATCGAGGTTCGCGCCGACGGTGTCGATATTGTGCAGAAGCAGCGTGCGGAGCTGCGGGCGCTCGCGGAGCAGGGCGGCGAGCGTGCCGTTGCGGATCAGATTCGGGATTTCGTAGAAATGCCCGACAGGGTGGAGGCATTGCAGGGGCAGGTTGTCGCGGTAGTCCGTGGCCTCGCCGGCGGCTTCCGCCCAGCGGAGGAGCGCGGCGCGCAAAGAGTCGCGGACTTTCTGCTGCTGCTCGTCGAGCACCTGCTGCGGCATCTCCTCCCACGCAAAGCGCAGGTCGCGCGCCGCCGGCACCAGGCGCAGGCCCACGCTCTTCCCCCGCGAAAGGAGCAGCGGGCCTTCGTAACCGTAGTTTTTCCGCGCAGCCAGGACGGACGAGATTGGCCCGTGAGTGAGGTAGCTCGTGGTGAAAATGTGAGGCACCTCCGCCCCCGCGAGTCGCGAGACGTGGCGCGATTTTGCGAGATGCGTTTCGAGGAAGGTGCGGTGCCGCCCGCCGAGTTTGCAGAAGGGGTGAAGCGACTTCACCACACCCGCGCCCTGCGTCCACCGGCTCGCCGCGCCTGCGGCCAGCGTCACCACCGCCGCCTCGCCGCGGCGCAGCGCCTCCATGCCGCGCGCTAGCAGCGCCGCGTTGTGGGACAGGCTTCCAGCCTGTCGGAGTGGGGCAGGCTTCCCAGCCTGCCCGAGTGCGCCCACTCCCACGCGAAAACCTTTCTCCAACCCCGCGTTCCCCGGATTTTCCGCGATGTAATGCTCGATCGCCCGCAGCTCATCCTCATGCCGTACGATGTGATCAAAACTCTCATCCTGCCAAAACCTCCCGCTTCGGTTGAGGAGGTCATTGATCCGTTGCGCCGTGAACGATTTCCACGAATGCAGAGTCGCCGACAGACTTTCCTCACCATCGAGAGTGACGAGCACATGCACATGATTCGGCATGATCGCGTAGCTGCCGAGCCAGTAGCGCTCGCCGTCAAAATGGCGCAGCGCCCTTTCAACAATCTCTGCCACGTCCGACGCCGCGAGGGTGCAGGAGCCGAGCCCTTTGTCGAGGTGTGTCTCGATGCTCTCGTGAAAGAGGCGGTAGTATTCTGCGGACAGCAGCGGAGTCCACGGGCGCGGGTGAGTGCGGAGCCATTCGTCGCGGTCGTGCCGCCAGTGCGCCAGGGTCAACGCGGGGAGCGAATCCGCGAGGCGAAAGGTGACGAAGTAGGTGGCGCCGGGCTGCTGCCAGTGGGGAAGATGCCGGGATTGGAGGGAGACGGGTGCGGACTGGTCGAAGCGCTGGAAAAGCGGGCCTCGGGCAGGCTGGGAAGCCTGCCCCACTCGGACAGGCTGGAAGCCTGTCCCACTGCTGTTCGCTTCGCGAACGGGGGGGCGGGTCATGTCCACAATGTCGTCCGCGCGCACGTCCTCGATGACGGTGTTCGCGGGCAGGCGGTTTTGCGCGAGGCCGATGCGGCCGGCCTTCATGTCGGCGCGGATCTGCGTGTGCGCCTCGGGGTCGAAGCCGTTCTCCGGCAGCAGGTCGTCGAGCGATTGCGCGCCCGCCTTGTCCTCGCGGCCGCGCGGGAGCAGCGCGTCGAAAAGCTCCTGCACCACGCCGCGCAGCTCGGGCTGCGTGCGGCAGGCGGCGGCGAATTTGTCCAGCTCCGCGCGGTCCTGCGCCGGGAGCGATTTCGGGTCGCGGCGCAGCAGCTCGGGCGCGCGGAGCAGGTAGTAGCCCTTCGGCATCAGGGCTGTGTTTCCCGGCAGCAGGTCGGCGAAAGTCCCGTTTTCATTGATGCGGAAATCATAGACCACGGGCTCCATCGCGAAGGGCAGCGACGACGCGAGTTCCTTTTTCACCGCAGCCATGATCTCGCCCAGCCGCTGCTGCGCCTCCGCCTTTCGCGCTGGCGCAAACATGAAGCCCATCCCGCC
>JAYTML010000148.1:0-9156 GCA_043728655.1 Chthoniobacter sp.
CTGCGGCTGGTCATCGGCTATCGCCGGAAGAATCTGGAATCGCTCGTGCGGCAGGGCGAGGAAGAGGCCGGGAAGATCGCGCAGGAATACCGGCAGGCGAGCGCGCAGCATGAGCAGGAATATGCGGAGACGGCGGCGGTGCTGGCGGAGAAGAAAGAACTCTCCGCCGGGGAAGCCGCCGAGGTGAGCCAGCTCTGGCGGAAGCTGGTGAAGCTGTTTCACCCGGACCGCTTCGCGCACGAGCCGGACTGTAGCGGCGCTCTGTGAGCGTCGGTGCTGGGTGAGTGATGCATCCGGCGGTCACAGACCGCCGCTACAACTTGCGGTGATCTGGCCACGCTCCGCCGCATCGCGGAAGACCGCCGTGGAAAGAATGGGCCTCATCCTACGGCAGGGCTGGGCGGCGCTGGATTTCGGCGAGGCAGCGCCGCCATTGTTTATCGGCACTTCCGTTTCTTCAGATTTGATTCGGATTTTCCCAGCCGAAGGAGATCGAGGAGCTGACGGGAGCGGATGCGGCGGTTTAGGCGGGCGGCTTAGCCGCTTTCGCCGAAGTCGATGAAGGGCGCGAGCTTTGCATGAAGCTCGTCGATGAGGGCGGGATCCATGAAGGCGTAGTCGTCCGGGATGTGGAGCGCGATGACGCGCTTTCCGGCGAGTGCCTCGGGAAACCTCTGCCGGAGCCGGCGAAGGTGGGATTTTTCCATGACAAAGATGAGGTCAGCCCAGCCGAGGTGGCCTTCGGTGACGACGATGCGCGCCTGCGGCTGCGTGCCGGCGGAGCGGACTTCGCAACCCGGCAGCCGTTCCAGTATTTTCTCCGCCGTGAGGCTGCGCTGGCGGTTGCGGCTGCACACGAAGAGCAGCTTGGCGGGGTGGGGTGTGCCGCCGCTCAATACCGCTTCCGCATGTTGCTCGGCAGGATGTTGAGCTCGTTGCGGTACTTGGCGACGGTGCGGCGGGCGATGGGGATGCCGCGCTTTTCGAGCAGCTCGACGATTTCCTTGTCGCTGAGCGGCGTGGAGTCGTTCTCGCTTTTCACCATTTCGGCGATTGCGCCTTTGACGCTGGTGTTGCTCATCGATTCACCGCCGGCGGTCTGGTAGCCGGGGGTGAAGAAATACTTCATGTCAAAGACGCCCCACGGCGTGGCCATGTATTTCCCTGAGATGGCGCGGCTCACGGTGGTCTCGTGGACGCCCACGATGTCGGCGATCTGGACCATGGTCAGCGGTTTGAGGGCGCTCGGGCCGACTTCGAGGAAGTCCTTCTGCTTTGTGACGATCTCGTGGGCGATGTTCGAAATCGTTTGCTGGCGCTGGTGGATGGATTTGATGAGAAATTTCCCGCTGCGAATCTTGTCGCGGATGTAATCCTTCACGTCCGCGCCGCCTTTGTCCTGCGACATCAGGTCCTTGTAGGTGTTGCTGATGCGCAGGTGGGGGATCTGCTCGCCGTTAAGCGAGATCGTCCACTCGCCGCCGATCTTCTCCACGTTCACGTCGGGCAGGACGTAGTTGTTCGGGTCGGGGGTGAAAATCTGGCCCGGTTTCGGATCGAGGGTGCCGATGAAACTTGCGGCGCGCTGGACCTGCTCCGTCGTGGTGCCAAGCCGGCGGGCGATCTCGGGAAAGCGGCGCTTTCCTAGGTCGTCGATATGGCGGTCCACCATGCGGTATTCGAGGCTCTGCTCCTTGCTCAGGCGGCGGAGTTGGATGAGCAGGCATTCCCGCAGATCGCGGGAGCCCACGCCGACGGGGTGAAAGGTCTGGACGAATTCCAGGATGCGCACCAGATCGGCGACTTCCATGCCGGTGTTGTTCGCGATCTCCTCCGGAGTGGCCTGTAGAAAGCCCGCGTCGTCGATGTTGCCGATGATCAGTTCGGCCACCTTGCGGTCTTCGGCGCTGATGTCGCTCGAATTGAGCTGCTCGATCAGATGCTGCTGGAGCGTCTGCATGCCGACGAGGCTGTCAAAAAAGAACTGGCGCCTTTCCTCCTCCTCCGCCGAGCGCCCGGAGTAGCTCTGGCTCTGCGCCATGTAGTCGCGCCACTCTTCGTCGAGCTTCGCCAGCCGCTCGAATTCCTCCTGGAACTCGTCGTGCTCCTGTTTTTTGTCCTCGATGGTAGGCTCCATCTGGTCCTCTTCGAGAGTGGGATTTGTGCACAACTCCTGCTGGATGAGGTTGCGAAGTTCGAGCATCGGAGCCTGCAGGATCTGCAGACTCTGCTGGAGTTGGGGTGCTAGAACCTGCTGCTGGGAGAGGTTCTGCGTTTGGTACAAGCCGGCCATAATTTTTTGAATTTAAGGACTGCTCCGCGAACCTCAAGCAGCAATCTTGCCAGACACCGAAACTATTTTCGAATAGGCGCGCGGCGCGCTTCTGGCTTAGTCAGGAGGCATGAACGCAAAATCCTTTTTCGTCCCCGCGCTGGCCATCTCGGCGCTGGCGGCGATGTGGCTCGCCCCGACACCCTCGAAAGGCCAGGCCGCTGCTGAAGACCCGGTGGCGGCGCTGGTGACTGAAGTGGCCGCGCAGCAGGCCGCGATCCTCGACAATCAAACCAAGATCGACGCGAAGCTCGCGACCATTGGCGAAAGCATTCGCGTGGCCCGGATCTTCGTCTCCCGCGGGGGCGGAAAAGCGAAATGAAAACGTTCATCTCCCTCACGCTGGCAGCCGCGGCGCTCCTCGCGCTCGGACTCGATCTCCACTCGCAGGATGCGGCGTCTGCGAAAACGCCCCTTCAAATCCTGCAGGACTTGAAGGCGAAGAATAAGGAACTGATCGAGAAGCAGAAGCTGACGCTGCAGAAGCTCGACGAGCTGGATAAAGAAGCGGCCCAGATCAAGGCCCTGGCCGCGCGAACGTAGGCGGTTCGTCGGCCGGCGGATGCAGACCCGCTCCGCAGGAGGGGACTAACCCTTTTCCGCAGTCTTCTTCACTTCGAGTTTCCGGTAGAGCGTCGCCATGCTGATACCCAGCATCTTCGCGGCTTTCTCGCGGTTGCTGCCGTTGAATTTGATCGTCTCCTCGATGTAACGCCGCTCCTGGTCGCGGATGTATTCGTCGAGCGTCTGCCCCACCGGCAGCGTGCCTGTGTGCTCCACCTGGGGCGAGTTTGCGTGGCGGACGACCTGCGGCGGGAGATCGGTCGTGCGGATGAGCCCGTCGTCGCACAGCGCGCAGGCGCGCTCGACGGCGTTTTCGAGCTCACGCACATTTCCCGGCCAGCGGTACTGGGAGAGCATCTCCACGGCTTTTGGGTCGATTTTCCGCGGTTCGGTGCCCGTCTGTGTCGCGTTCTTTTGGAGAAAATGATTCACTAGGAGCGGGATGTCGTCCGGCCTCTCGCGGAGCGAAGGCATCTCGATCGGGATGACCGCCAGCCGGTAGTAGAGATCCTCGCGGAAGTTGCCGCCCTTGATCTTTTCGCCCAGCACCTCATTTGTCGCGGCCAGCACCCGCACATTGATCGGGAGGGTTTTCGTATCGCCGACGCGCCGGATCTGCCGCTCCTGGAGCACGCGCAGCAGCTTCGTTTGCAGCGGCTGGGGCATCGAGTTCACCTCGTCCAGAAAGATCGTCCCCAGCTCCGCCTCCTCAAAGAGCCCCATCTTGTCCGCCACTGCCCCGGTGAAAGACCCCTTCTTGTGCCCGAAAAGCTCGCTCTCCAGCAGGTTCTCGGGCAGCGCCGAGCAGTTGATCGCCACGAACGGCTGATGCTGGCGGTTGCTGTTGAAATGGAGCGCGCGAGCCACCAGCTCCTTGCCGGTCCCGCTCTCACCCTGGATCAGAATCGTGCTGTCCGTGTCGGCCACCTTCGCGATCAGGTTGTAGATTTCCTGCATTTTCCCGCTGGTGCCGATGATGTTTTCAAACCGGTACTTCTCCTTCACGATCTGCCGCAGGTTCTTGTTCTCCCGCACCAGGCTCTGGTTATCCAGCGCCCGCTGGATGGTGAGCTGCAGCTCGTCCACCTTGAACGGTTTCGTGATGTAGTCGTAGGCTCCCAGCTTCATCGCCTCCAGTGCGGTCTCCACTGTCTTGTAAGCCGTGATCATGATCACCGGCGTCTGTGGCAGCACCTCCCGACACTCCCGCAGGATGTCCAGGCCGTTCACCTTGTCCATCCGCATGTCCGTGATCACGAGCTGCGGCGCATGCGTCGAGAGGTTCTCCAGCGCTTTCGAGCCGGACGCATAGGCCACGGTCTGGTGTCCGCGTTCCTGGCAGATGTCGGAAATGACCGACACCATCGCGGGGTCGTCGTCGATAATGAGAATTCGAGCCATAAGGGGGTTGTTCGCGGAAATGAGATAGTTGCAGGTATGAGAAATGGGAAGAGCAATGTTTCGCGCGGCCGGAGCGCCGAACCGCGAATGCGTTTTCCGCGGCGTGACGCGAGGAGTCGGGAGGTCGTCCAGCGACTTGGAAGTGACGCCGCAATCTGGCGGCGCTATTTTCTCCCGGCGACGGCGGGTGGGTGGGTGAGGCCGTATTCGAGCAGGATGGTGCTGTCGTCCCAGATGCCGGGTTTGTCGGTGTGCATGACCACGGCGATGACTTCGCGCCCGTCGCGCAGCGCGGCGCTGACGAGGACGTGCATGGCGGGATTGGTGTAGCCGGTTTTCACGCCCGTGCAGCCGGGGAAGCGGGCCAGCAGGCGGTTGTGATTGCTCAGCGGGATGACGACGCTTTCTTTCACCCAGTTGTAGCTGCGAGTGGTCACCAGTTCGCGGAAAAGCGGCTGCTGCATGGCGGCGCGCGTGATGACGGCGAGGTCGCGCGGGCAGGTGGTGTGCGCGGCATTGTGCAGGCCGTTCGGGTTCATGAATCGTGTGGCGGTCGCGCCGAGTTCGGCGGCGCGGAGGGTCATTTTTTCGGCGAAAGCCGGCATCGTCCCCGCGTTGTCGCGCGCGAGGGCGTGGGCCACGTCGTTCGCGCTTTTGAGCATCAGTCCGTAGAGCATCTGCCGCCGGGTGTAACGCTGGCCGGGTTTCAGGTAGAGGCTGCTTTCGCCGACACGGCTGTCTTCCAGGGTGCATTCCACCTCGCGGTCGAGGTCGCCCTCCTCGATGATGAGCAGCGCGGTCATGATTTTCGTGGTGCTGGCGGGGAACTGTGGGTCGTCGGCGTTTTTTTCGTAAAGCGATGCGCCGGTCAGCGCGTCGATGACGATCGCGCCCCGCGCGGCCAGCGGGAGCCCGTTCGTTTCGCTCTGTGCGACGATTTCGTTGAGGTCCTGCATCCTCGGACGCGGAGTCGCCGCCGGGGCTGCGACAGCCGGTTTCGTCACCGCCGCCGGGGCCGGCTTTGTGGATTTTGCCACCGGCTTTTTCTTCACCGCCGCATCCATCGTCGCGGTCAGCACGGCGAGCGCCGCGGCGAGCAGGAGGAGGGTGCTATGGGAGAATCTGGCCATCGATCATCATCCACCGGATCGGCTGCTCATTGTGGACAACCTCCTCGTGGATCAAACCGAGGCTACCGGACACCGGCACGGCGATCAAGTCGGCGAGAGCGCCGGGCGTGATCTTCCCGAGCTGGTCGCGTCGTCGCAGGGCGCGCGCAGGGTTCACAGTCACGGTGCGGAGCAGCTCCACGGGAGAGAGCCACGGGTCGGTCTTGGCGAGCGAGCGGAGCTCGTCGAAAAGACTGAGCGAGTCCGTGCTCGCGAGGCTGTCCGTGGCGGTGCAGATATTCACCCCGAGGTCGTGCAGGCGGCGAAATTGAAACGGTGTATGCCCGAAATAGCGGTGGCTTCCCGGACAGTGGACGATGCTCGGCGCGCCGCCGCGCTGCACCTCGGCGAGCAGCGAGAAATCGCCATCCGTCAGCTCATTCATGTGCGCGAGCAGCCAGCGCCCGTCGATCGCCCCGGACTGCCAGAGGTGGGCGAAAGGTGTCGCCTTCCCGCAGTCCGCCATCGGCCGATGGAGCGATGCCATGAACTCGTGCAGCGGGCCGGCGGCATCGCGAAACATGGCAAACTCCTCGCCTGATTCCGCGACGTGCGTGGTCAGCGGCATGGTGAAAGCCGCGGCGCACGAGTTCGCGAGCTGGTAGAGCGAGACCGACGCGGTGAAGGGCGAGTGCGGGCTGAGGCCGAAGCTGTCGAGCGAGTTTGCCCGGTGCTGGAAAAACGAAAGCGCGCCCGCGACCACATCGTCCGTGGTGAGCCGGTGCCGGATGTCGATCATCTCGTAAAACCACCACGTCCGCAGCGGCGACGGCCCGAGCTGCGTCATGAGTTCGGGAAAGGACTCGATGTTGCAGACGCTTGTCGTCCCCCATTTGCGCAGCTCGGAAAAACCGCGCCGGATCGCCGCGAGATACTCCGCGCTGTCGAGGCTGCGCTTGAGCGCATTGATCCGCCGCACCCACGCGGTGAAGCTTTTCGGCGGCGAGATCGCCCCGCGCATCATCGTGTAGTCGAGATGGCAGTGCGCATTGATCAGCCCCGGCATCAGCGCACAGTCGCCGAGATCGAGGACCGGCCCCTCCGTGATCCACGCCAGATCGGGCACATGCCCCACGGCGACGATGCGGTTCCCCTCGATGGCGACGGCTCCGTTTTCAATCGGAGGACCGTCCATCGTGATGACGGAGCGCGCGCGAACGATCATGCGGGAAAGGAGTAACGCGGAATGAGCGAATGAACAGGGAATGCCGATAGATCAAAGCGGCGCTGGCGCTGCTGGCGGCACATCATTTTCCGGCTCATTTCCCCTTCACCACCTCACGCGCCTTGGCCACGAGCAGGTTGCACGCTTCGTGGCAGAGCAGCGGCAGGCAGTGCGGCGGGAAAGCGGCGGGCTCCGGGTTGAGCGCGGCGATTTCCCAGAGCCGGTGCTTCAGGCAGCCCGCGCAGAAGCTGTCGATGAGCGCGCGCGCATCCTCGTCGGTGATTTTTTGCGTCACGCGGTACATGCCGGTCTGGCGGCCGAGCGTCTCGCGCAGCACGACCGGCACGAGTTCCCCGCTCGTGTGGCTGAGCCAGACGCCGGCCATCGCGGGGTAGAAAAAATCCAGCGCCCGACGGACCTCGGCGGCATCCGCCAGCACGAGCCGCCAGCCGCGGACGAGATCAGGCGTCGTCTTGAGCGGGCGGAATTTTCCGGCGGCATCCAGATTCGCGATGTGCCGCGCCGCCTCCGCGGTACGGTGCGGTGCGAGATCGGTGCGCCCGGCGTCCCCGATGTGGCGGAGCTCCCAGCCCTCGTGCACATGCGCCACGACGATCTGGCCGATCTGCTCGCCGCCGCGGACCAGCCAGTCGGCGAGCGCTTTGGTGACATCCCGGCTCACGGCGCGTGGGCCGCGTCAAAGGCGGCCACCTGATCGAGGATCGCATCCGCAAACGCCGGCTCCGTGCCGATGGCGCTCGCGTAAAACAGCGTGCGCCCGCGCAGCCGGTACGGGTTGTTTTTGAAAACCTCGCGCCCGCCTGCGCTCGCAGCGCCCGGCGACTCCCCGGCGATGCCGAGCAGCACCGGGATGTCCTCGTAGCTGTGCAGCCCGTCCGAGATGAAGAATGGCACCACGACCACATTCGGCTGCGTGGCCAGCTCCGCCCATTTCGAGATGAGCGGCTCCTCCTCCATGTAGGCGTTCAGCACCTCGGCGTACAGCCCGCGCTCGCGGATGCGCTCGACCTCGCGCTTCGCGGCGGCGGCGGAGTTGTCATTCAGGTCCGTGCCGTGGCCGACGATGAAAAGGCTCGTCTGCGCCGGGTCCACACCCGGCGCGACCTCCGCGGCACGGCGCATCAGGATGTCGGTCATGCGCGGGTCATTTCCCACCGGGTCGCAGTACCGGATCACGCGCCCGCCGCGCCGCGTCACCGGCCCGTCCAGCTCCAGTTCGCGCGGGATGACGGTCTTTGTGAAATAGCCTTCGCTGATGAAATTCGGCACCACGTAGATGTCAGCGCGATCGACCATGTGAAGGACCTGCCGGAAGCTCGGCTCCTCCTTCCAAAACGCGCAGTGCACCTCTCCGAAAACGCGGCGCGCGATCAGCGTTTCGGCGTGGTCGAAAGACGGCGCGCTGGAGTCCGGATTCACGGTCGAGCCGTGGCCGAGGATGACGAGCGCGCTGTCGGGTTTGGAAAGCATCGGAAGCGGGGTGTGCGTAGGCGTTACGTTTTCCGATGTCCAACGGATTTCGGAAAGGCCGCCGCGTGCTTACTTTCCGCCGCCGGACGCCGCCGCCAGACGCAGCATTTGCTCCCGCGTTTCGGCGTCATGTACATCGCGCTCCGCGGCCTCCTGGTAGGCGCCGAGCGCGAGCGAGGGCTGGTTCATGGAATCGAGGAGCTGGGCGAGCAGCTTCCACGAATCCGCGCGGAACGGCGCCGCAGCGATCACTTCGCGCAGCTCCCGCAGCGCCGCGTCCCGGTCGCCGCGCTCGATGAGGTATTCGAGGTGGCGCTTGCGGATGGACCAGTTCCGCGGCGCGAGATCCACGGCCTCGCGCAGCATCCCGCCCGTGTCCGTCCCGTGCTGGACGTGCCCCAGGACGGCGCGCGTCAGCCTGCAGTCCGCGGCCAGCAGCAGGGATTTTTCCGCATGGGCCAGCGCTTCGCGTGCCGCGGGAAAGTCGCGCGCGCGCACCAGCACATTCGCATAGCCGAGCCAGATGATCGGCTGCTCGGGCGCGCGCTTCAGCGCCTCCCGATACTGCGCCAGCGCGAGGTCGGTGCGGCCCGCGGCGGCCTCCACGTTGGCGAGATTCATGCGCATGCGCGGGCTGTCGCCGCCCTGCGCGATGGTGCGCTCTATGAAGGTGCGCTGATCCCGCCAGTCCTCCTGCCGCAGGAAAGTGCGCGTGCCGAGAAAAGCAGTCCACACCCCGAGAGCGACGAGGGCGGAGTAACGCAGAGCCGGTGAGGCGCGGACGCTTTCTCCGCGACTCTGCGCCTCCGCGTTTCCCCAAAGAAACCTGCCGAGCGAAAGCGCGACGGCGAGAAAGAGGAACGCGCTCGGCACGTAGAGCCAGTGCTCGGCGACTGTGGCATTGAGCGAGAAGAGATTGCTGACCGGCGCGTAAGCCACCGTGGCCGCGCCGAGCGCGAGTCCGGCATTGGAGTCGAGCCGCTGCGCGCGCCGCCACCAGGTCGCTAGGCCGAGGATGAGCAGCACGCCGAGCA
>JAYTML010000149.1:0-3510 GCA_043728655.1 Chthoniobacter sp.
CCCACGCGTGAGCTGGTGGCGCAGATCGAGGAAAACGTGCGCGGCTACGCGAAACACCTGCCGCTGCGCGTCGGCCTCATCTTTGGCGGCGTCGGCGAGCGCCCGCAGATCCAGGCCTTGCGCGACGGCGTGGAGCTGATCATCGCCTGCCCCGGCCGCCTGCTCGACCTCATGCAGCAGCGCCACTCCGACTTCTCCGGGCTCGAGTTTCTCGTCCTCGACGAGGCCGACCGGATGCTCGACATGGGCTTTCTCCCCGACATCCGCCGCATCGTGAAATCGCTCCCGAAAAAGCGCCAGACGCTGCTTTTCTCCGCCACCCTCTCGCCCGACATCGAGAAGCTCACCCACGAGTTCCTCTACCAGCCCACCACCGTCCAGGTCGGCCGCCGGTCAAATCCCGCCGAGACCGTCACCCAGATCGCCTACGAGGTGCCGCGCCACCTCAAGCTCGCGCTGCTCGTCGCCCTGCTGAATGAGCCCGGCATGGACAGTGTCCTCGTCTTCAGCCGCACGAAACACGGCGCCGACCGCATCGCCCGCAAGCTCGAAAGTGTGAACGTCAAATGCGGCACGCTGCACAGCAACCGCTCGCAAAACCAGCGCCTGCGCGCCCTCGCCGCATTCAAGGCCGGCGAAGTCCGCGTCCTCGTCGCCACAGACATCGCCGCCCGCGGTATCGACGTGACCGGCATCTCCCACGTCATCAATTACGACTTCCCCATGACCAATGAGGACTACGTCCACCGCATCGGCCGCACCGGACGGGCGAATGCCGTCGGCGACGCCCTCAGCTTCGTCTGCCCCGACGAGCACGGCGACCTCCGCAGCCTGGAGCGCTTCATCGGCCGCGGGCTCCTGCGCCGGAAGCTCGACAGCTTTGACTACACTGCCGCCGCACCGCCCGAGCCCCCCACCCCGCCCCGCGGTCCCCGTCCCCAGCGCGGCGCCCCGTCCGGTCGCGGTGGAAACGCGGGCGCGCCCCGTGGCGGAGGCGGCGGGCGTCCCGGCGGCGGAGGAGGAAACCGCCGCTCCAGTGGGGGTGGCGGACGCAGCGAGCGCTCGTGGGGCCCGCGCGGATAGCTCCCGAGATTCCCATTTTCCCGCCCGTCACCCTCACCGGTGCCGGGCGGTTTGCTTTTCACCGGCTGCCTTGGCATCAGCGCTGCTACTCTCGCTTCTGACAGCAGCCCACCTTCAACCACCGGCACCATTGAATCCCAAGAATCCCATCGTCCTTCTGCTTGAAGACTGCCCGGTCACCGCGCTCCTCGTGGAGCGCGCCGTGATGAAGGAACTGCCTGAGGTCCGCCTGCTCTGGGCACGCACCGTCGCAGAGGCCGTCGCCCGCGCCGAGGATCTCACGATCGACCTCTTCCTTGTGGACATCACCCTTCCCGACGGCTCCGGCCTCGATTTCCTCTGGAAAATGACCCCGCTGCATCCCGATGCACGCGCCATGGTCATGACAGCCACGCCGCTCCCCGAGTACGAGGCCCACTCCGCCGCGCTCGGCGCGCTGAATTTTTTCGAGAAACCGCTCAAGCTCCCCATCTTCCTCGGCCACCTCCGCCGCGCGCTCACCAGCACCCCTGGCACCGGCGACGAAGCCGACTTCAGCGCCACGCTCAGCAACGTCACCCCCGTGGACGTCCTCCAGCTCAAATGCCTGACCAGTGCCTCCACCGTCATCGAGGTGCATTCCGCCGGCATGACCGGCCAGATCCGCGTGGAAGCCGGCGAAATCACCGACGCCTCCGTCGGCGCCATGCACGGCTTTGCCTGCCTCACCGCCATCATCGGGTGGAAAAGCGGTCGCGTCACCGAGCTGCCCGCGAGCACTCCCGGCGAACGCACCATCTTCGGCTCCTGGCAGGCGCTGCTCATGGAAGCCGCCCAGCTCCTCGACGAAACCCACCCCGTCCCTGCCTGACGTAGGATCCCCCGGCGAAAATCGTGGTTGACGAACCGCCCAGCGCAAGGGCAAAAGCACGCGTCCCGACGATTCCCACCCTACGAAAGCGGTCTCTCGACATCACTCAAACCCATGAAAACCACCCTGCACACACACACCACCCTCCGCCTCCGCCGCAGCCGCACCTTTCTCGCCAATTCCATCCGGGCGCTGCTCTTCTCCGCAGCCGCGGCCACTTCCCTCCTCGCCGCCACGTTTGATTCCCCCATCGCCACATGGACCGGCACCTCCGACTTCGATACTTCTGAAAGCCCGACGTTTTCTACACTGACCGGCGTGACCGGCCTGACGGTCAGCGGGATGAGCGATGGCTACGGGCATGCTCACGGAGGGACGACGTTGACGATCGAGCTCTTCGATCCAAACACGGCCACATGGAATGCCGTTCATTCAGTCCCTTTGGCTGGCGGCGCGGAATTCCACTACGACGGCTTGTCCATCACATTCGCGTCGCAGACCGCCAGCCAGATCCGGCTGTTCTCTGATCCTTTTCAGGGCGACTCGTTCCATAGCTGGGGTGATGAGATATTCACGCTGATCTACAATGCCGTGCCCGCCACGACGCCCGCCGCGCCTGCCGTCCCGCTCACTCTGCATCTCGTCGATATCGGTGCCATCTTCTCCACCCTCGAGAGCGGTCTGCCGCTCGCCGTTGCCCAGCGCAACCTGCTGCTCAATACCCTCCGCACCGCCACGCGCGACGTGAACGGACGCCTCTTCGCCCTGCGCGCCGGCCTTTCCCTCACCGAAGACGCCGCCGGCTCGGCAGGACCCACCGGCCACGATCTGATGCACCGCGGAAGCGATGGCAAGACGGTCGCCTCCGGCAAGAGCAGCAAGACTCCGACGCCGGTTGAGGAACCCTTCCGCCATCTCGTCCTCTTCGGCAGCGGCGACTTCGGCCGCTTTGACCAGGACAGCACAGCCGCCGGAACGGGCTTCGACTCGGATGTCTGGGTCGGCACGGTCGGGGCGGAATACCGCTTTAACCGCCACATCGCCGTCGGCCTCGCCGGATCCTACATCAACAGTGACACAGACCTCGGCCGCAATATCGGTGGCATCCGCACCGAAGGCATGGCCATCTCCGTCTATGGCTCCGCCGTCTGGCGCGACTTCTACTTCGACGTGCTCTACAGCTACGGTGCCCTCGATGAGGGAATCACGCGGCACACTCTCGTCGGCAGCACCGCCACCGGCGACACGGAGAACCGCAGCCATACCGTCGATTTCAACACGGGCTACACCCTCCACCTCGGCAAACTCCGCACCGGCCCCATCGCCGGCGTCCAGTGGATCCACGGCGATCTCGACGGCTACAGCGAGCGCGGCGGCGGAAGCGCGGCGCTGAACCTGCCCGGCCAGAACTATGACTCCCTCATCTCGCAGGTCGGCTGGCAGCTCTCCACCACCGTGCCGGTGAAATTCGGCACCGTCACTCCGCAGGTCCGCGCCACCTGGGACCACGAATACCTCAACTCCGCTGACACCGTCTCCGCCCAGCTCCAGCAATCCCCCTTCGCCAGCATCACCAA
>JAYTML010000150.1:0-1532 GCA_043728655.1 Chthoniobacter sp.
TCCTGCGGCACAAAGCCGATGCTGCGCTCGCCCGGTTTCCAGCGCGTGACATCGCTGCCGTGCAGGTGGACCGAGCCGCTGACGACAGGCTTCAGCCCGCAGATGCCTTCCAGCAGCGTGGTCTTTCCGCTGCCCGTTTTTCCCATCAGCGCGGCGTAGCTGCCGCGCTCGATGCGGAGCGAGACATCTCCGATGGCAAACGCGCCGGAGCGCACGGTGACGTTGCGGAGTTCGATCATCCGAGTTTGAGGGAGCGGATTTTTAACGCAGAGGCGCAGAGGCGCGGAGAGGAGGAGGACGGCGCGTATCCACGCCCAATGTGGAACTCGCACGTCGCCGCCGATCTCCGCGTCTTTGCGTCTCTGCGTTTCATTTTCATCGTCAGTGTCCGGGTCATGGCCGCGAATCAAACCCGCGCCCGCCGCCGGCGAAACGGATCACCGCGAGCGCGGCGATGGCGGCGATGATCATGATGAGCGAGACGGCGACCGCGCCCTCGATGCGGCCGATGCTCAGCTCCAGAAAGACGCTCGTCGAGAGCACCTCCGTGCGCATGCGCGTGGCGCCGGCGAAGACGAGGATCGGGCCGAATTCGCCGAGCGCGCGCGCCCACGCGAGGCTCGCCGCGGCGAGGATGCCTCCCCGCGCCTCGGGCAGCACCACGAGCCAGAAGGCCTGCGCGCGGCTGCATCCGAGCGTGAGCGCGACCTGCTCGCTGCGCGGATTGATCCGGTCGAAAGTGATCCGCATCGCGCGCACGGCGAACGCGGCGGAGACGGTGAACTGCGCGAGGATCACGCCGGGGATGGCATACGTGAGCGGGATCACTTTCTCGATCAGCCGGCCGGGTGGCGTTTGAAAAAGGATGAGCAGGCTGAGCCCGACGACCAGCGGCGGCAGGACGATCGGGATGTCGAGGATCGCCTCGATCAGCGTGTGCCCGCGGAAGCGGAATCGCGCGAGCACGTAGCCGAGCGGCACCGCGACCCAGAGCGCGAGCAGCGTGGCGGCGGTGCACGAGATGAGGCTGAGCTTGATGGCGTACCGGATCTCCGGACTGCCGAGCGCGCGCCAGAGATGGAGCGGCGAGGTGAACGATGCGTCGGCCACGAGCATCGCCACGATGAGCAGCACATACGAACCGCCGAGCACGCCGAGCGCGGCGAAAAACGGGCCGTCCGAGCCGACGCGACGCGGCGGGATGCTATGGCTGGCCGGCTCCGTCATCTAGCGGGGGCGGTCTCTAACAGCGGCGTCCGCTCGGCCCACTCCCCGTCCCCGACCACCTCGTAGCCGGCGCGCTGGAACTCCGGCAGACCTTTGTCACGCGCGCCGAGGAATAGGGCGAAACGCAGCGCCGCAGCGGGATCCTTCGCGCTAGCGAGGACGGCGGCGGAGATCCGCGCCTCCACGCCCGCAAGCTCCGGCAGCTCCACGGTCTCGATGTCGGGGTAAAGGCCGCGCATCGCGTCCCAGATGAAGCCGGCATCCACCGTGCCGAGTTTCACGTCGTTCGCCACGTCGTTGACGGT
>JAYTML010000151.1:0-4121 GCA_043728655.1 Chthoniobacter sp.
CCGAGCCCGATGCGGAGCATGAGCAGGCCGGCGTCGCGGTATTTTCCGAGGAATTTCAGCAGCATGCGGGGGCTGATAGCGGATGGAGAAAAACGCCGCGAGAACTAAAACACGCCGATGAGGCGCAGCGCGGCGATGCCGGCGAAGCCGAGGAGCAGCCCGTCGAAAAGCCGCTGCGGGATGCGGTGGACGAGCCAGCGACCGGCGAAAAGGCCGGCGGCGATCGCCGGGATGAGGACGGCATTCAGCAGCAGAGTGTCGGCGTGGATGAGCCCGAGCCCGACGCTGAACGGGACTTTGAAGCAATTGATGATGAGGAAAAGCCACGCACTCGTGCCCACGAATTCGAGCTTCGGCAGCGACACGGCAAGGAGGTAGAGCGCGGCGATGGGACCTGCGGCGTTTGCCAGCATGGTGGTCACGCCGACGAGCAGCCCCATGCCCCACGCGAACCAGGGGCGGTGCGGCACATGGTCGAAAAGCGCAGGCCGCGTGAGCCGGAGGAGCTGCAGCGCGGTGAGCGCGAGGATGATCCCGCCGATGAGCGGGCGAAACTGCGCGTCGCTCAACTGGCGCACGAGCAGCGCGCCCGCGATCACGCCCGCCGCGGCCGGCGGGAGCAGCCGGCGGATGTAGTCCCAGCGCGCGTGCTGGCGGAAGGCGAGCACGGCGAGGATATCGCCCACGATCAGCATCGGCAGCACCACGCCGGTCGAGTCGCGCGCGCCGAAGATGCCGGCGAAGACGATGACGTGCAGCATGCTCACGCCGGAGAAGCCGCTCTTTGCCACGCCGATGCCCGCGGCGGCGAGAACGGCGAGCAGCCACTGGGACGCGGTGAGTTCAGGCATGGGCGGCAGAGGCTTTCAGCCGAAAAGCGGGAGCGCAAGCCCGGCGCTCCAAACCATCCGGCGGCGACGACGGCCCCGCTGCGCTCAAATATCGTATTCATGTTTTTGACGCCCGCCGGGTTGTCTGGCCTAGATTCGCCCCCTACATGCCGCGCCCCCTTCTCCCCAAGCTCGCGCTCGCCGCACTGGGCCTCGCCTGCGCGGCCACGGTCCGCGCCGCCGAATCCGCGCCGGCGGCGGCAATCGATTTCAACCGCGACGTGCGGCCGATCCTTTCCGACAAATGCTTCAAGTGCCACGGCTTCGACCCCGGCACGCGCGAGGCCGACCGTCGGCTCGACACCCGCGGGGGCGCGCTCGCGGACATTGATGGCGTGCGCGCCATCGTCCCTAGCGATCTCGCCGCGAGCGATCTCTCGGAGCGCATCCACTCGACCGACCGCGACGAGCAGATGCCGCCGCCGAAGAGCGGCAAAAAGCTCACGCCCGCGCAGATCGCGACCCTCGACGCATGGATAAAGCAGGGCGCGCCGTACGCGGTCCATTGGGCGTTCGTGAAACCAGCGCAGGTCGCGCCGCCAAAAGCCGGGAATCCCATCGACGCCTTCATCCGCGCGCGGCTCGAAAAGGAAAACCTCCAGCCGACCGCGGAGGCTGACAGATACACGCTCGTGCGCCGCGTTTCCCTCGACCTCACGGGGCTGCCGCCGACCCCGGAGGAAGCCGAGGCCTTTGCCAAAGACCCCGCGTCCGACGCCTACGAAAAGCTGGTGGACCGCCTCATCGCCTCGCCGCGCTACGGCGAGCGCTGGGCGCGGCGCTGGCTGGATCTCGCGCGCTACGCGGACACGAACGGCTACGAGAAAGACCGCGAGCGCAGCATCTGGCCGTATCGCGACTGGGTCATCAATGCGCTGAACGCGGGCATGCCGTTCGATCAATTCTCCATCGAGCAAATCGCCGGCGACCTGCTGCCAAATGCCACGCGCGAGCAGCGGATCGCGACCGGCTTTCACCGCAACACGATGCTCAATGAGGAAGGCGGCATCGACCCGCTGGAGTTTCGCTTCCTGGCGATGGTCGATCGCGTGGGCACCACCGGCACCACATGGCTCGGCCTCACCGTGCAGTGCGCGCAGTGCCACACGCACAAGTACGACCCGATCACGCACCGCGAATATTACCAATTCATGGCGTGCCTCGACAACGCGGACGAGCCCGACCTCGACCTGCCCGCGCCCGAAGCCGCCGCGCAGGAGAAAGCGCGCGCGGAGAAGCTGGCGAAGCGGATCGCGGAACTGCCGGGCAGGTTTCCCTTGGAGACCGGGGCGCGCTGGGAGCCGCTGAGGCCCGTCCGCATTGAAACGGCGAGCGGCGAGCAGCCCAGGATGCTCGACGACGGCTCGGCGCTTTTCGCGCCCGCGAGCGCGGACAAGGACACTTACACCTTCACCGTGGAGGTCGGCGCCGGGAACGTGGGCCAGCTCCGGCTCGAGGCACTTGCAGATCCCTCGCTTCCCGGCGGCGGCCCAGGCCGCGTGGCGCACGGCAATTTCGTGCTGACGGAAATCACCGTCACCGCCGCGCCGAAGAGCGCGCCCGCGCAGGCCGTCCCGGTGAAACTCGTGCGCGCGGAGGCAGACGTGGCGCAGACGGGCTTCCCCATTGAAAACGCCATCGACGGCCAGCCGGGGACGGGATGGGCCGTGCATCTGCCCGACAAGAAATGGAACGTGACCCGCACCGCGACCTTCACGTTTGAAAAGCCCGTCGTGTTTCCAGGCGGCACTCGCCTGACCGTGAAGCTCGACCAGCAGTACGGAAAGCAGCACACCCTCGGGCGCGTGCGGCTGAGCGTGCCCGCGGTAGCGGAGGACACGCGTCCGGCCGAGGTGCGGCGGCAGGAACTCGTGGAGGCGAGATTCTCCGATTGGCTGAAGCGCGAACGCGATCGGGCCGTGCGCTGGACGCCGCTGAAACCCGTCGCGGCGAAATCAAATTCCCCGCTGCTCACCGTGCACGCGGACGCTTCCATTTTTGCCAGCGGCGACATCACAAAAAGCGACACGTATGAGCTGAGATTCGCCGCGATCCCCCGCGGCGTCACGGCCGTGCGGCTGGAGGTGCTGCCGGACGACCGGCTGCCCGGCCACGGTCCCGGCATGACGTATTACGAGGGGCCGAAAGGCGACTTCTTCCTCGGCGAATTCCAGCTCAGCGCGGACGGACAGCCGGTGAAGTTTGCGCGCGCCTCGCAGAGCTTCGCGGGCAATGCGATGGGTGGAAACAACCCCGTCTCCGCCAAGCTCGCCATCGACGGCGACGCGCAGACGGGCTGGAGCACGAATGGCCGGCAGGGTCTCGCGGACGAGGCGGTCTTTGTCCCCGCCGCGCCGCTCCCGCAGGCCACCGCGCTCGATCTGAAGCTGAGCTTCGGCCGCCACTACGCCTGCTCGCTAGGGCGCTTCCGCATCTCGGTGACGACGGACCCGCGCGGCGCGGAGGCGCGCGATATGCCGGACGATGTCGGACAGTTGCTCCTCGTAGCGGACGCCCGGCTTACCGCCGCGGAGCGCGCGCGGCTGCGCGAGCAATTCCTCCTCGCCGCGCCCGAGTTGGCCGCAGCGCGCAAGGAAATCGACGAGCTCCGCAAGCCGCTCAGGCACACCACCACGCTCGTCATGCGCGAGCGTCCGCCGGAAAATCCGCGCGCGACTTTCCTCCACCACCGCGGCGAGTGGCTGCAGCCAAAGGAGCGCATGGAGCCCGGCGTGCTCTCGGTGCTCAATCCCCTCTCCGCCGGTGCGCCGCGCAACCGGCTCGGCTTTGCGCGCTGGCTCGTCTCGCCGGAGAATCCGCTCACGGCGCGTGTCGTGATGAACCGCGAGTGGGCCGCGTTTTTCGGCCACGGCATCGTCCGCACCACCGGCGATTTCGGTTTCCAGGGCGACGCGCCCACGCACCCCGAACTGCTCGACTGGCTCGCCGTCGAGTTTGTGAAGCGCGGCTGGTCGGTGAAGCAGATGCACAAGCTCATCGTGATGAGCGCGACCTACCGCCAGTCCTCGGCCTCCACGCCCGATCGCCTCGCCAAAGATCCCGACAACGGCCTGCTCTCCCGCGGCCCGCGCTTCCGCCTCGAAGCCGAGATCGTCCGCGACTCGGCCCTCCGCGCGAGCGGGCTGCTCTCGGAAAAAATCGGCGGCCCGAGCGTGCGCCCGCCGCAGCCCGACGGCGTGACCGAAGTCGCCTACGGCTCGCCGAAATGGA
>JAYTML010000152.1:0-2137 GCA_043728655.1 Chthoniobacter sp.
GGAGTCGAGCTGCGCGAGGGAAAGCCGCACGGAGCCGGGGAGATAGCGCATGTCCTTTGTCCCGGTGCCTGTCGTGAGCTTGCTGTTGAGGTCGTAGCCGATGCGCGAGTCAAAGGCACGCGGCAGCTCCAGCGCGGGCGGGGTTGCGGTGTCATTCAGCGCGGGCTTGAGCCGGTAGCATTGCACCCAGAGGCCGAGGACGTTTTCCGCAAACATGCCTTTGTAGCCGTCCAGTTTTCTGGCGGGCGCCGCCTTGTCGATCGTCACCTTGCTCAGCCAGCGCTTCGGGTCGGCGTCGTAGATGAGGAAGTCGGGATTCGGGACGGTGCTCGCGCCGCTCCCGACGGAGGGATTGACGAAAAACCGGCAGAGCATCGGGCGCTCGCCCTGCCCGGCGGCGGCCTCCCATTTCACGAAGTAGCCGATCTCCGCGATCTCGCCCTGGCTCGTCTCGGTGGCGAGCGGCGCCTGCCAGAAGATGGCGTCGGCATTGCGGTAATCGTCCGGCACCTGGGAGGTCGGCGGATTGATGACGAACTGGAGGTTGCCCCTGCCATTGGTCACGATCGTCTCGACCGGCAGCAGCGCGCTCTGCAGCTCCGTGCCGATGAAATCCGCGAGTGCGCGGACGCTGCGGCGGCGCTCGGCATTCCCCTCGCCGGTGGTCCACGCGCTATTCACCTGGCTGAAGACGCCGCTGAAGAGCAGGACGAGCACGGCCAGGATGCTGACGGCGACCATCAGCTCGACGAGGGTGAAAGCGCGGCTGGAATCAGTAGCGGGCGATGCTCGCATAGATGGTCTGGCGGTTGGGCCGCTTGGCCGGGTCTGCATTGGCTGAAACCGGCCACGTGAAGGTGATCTGGAGCTTCATCTGGTTGAAGGGCTTGCCCGCGGCGACCTGGCTCGCTGGGTCGGGCGTCTTTTTCACCACGCACTGATACATCGTGCTGAAGTCTGCTTTGTTCGCGGCGGGAACGAGCGCGCCCTCATTTGAAAAATAGTAGATCGAGTCCACGGGCGCGGCGGTGCCGGAGACGGGAGCGACGTTCTTGAAGTTCCTCGGGATGTCTTTCCACAGCGAGTCGAACTCCGCGGAGCGCATGTCGTTCAGCACGCCGTTGGTCATCGCCACGAACAGCGTGTCGTGGCCGGCGCTACCGCTCGTATTCACGGCCACGCCCATCAGTCCGATGATCGAGACGAGAGCGACCGAGGCGACGCCGAGCGCGAGGACGACCTCGACGAGGCTGAACGCGCGGATTTTTTCAAAGGCAGCACGCATGACTCAGGGACGGCTGATCTTGGTGGTGCCGGTCGCGCCGACGATGGCGACGTCGTAGTAGTTCGCAGACTTGCCGGTGCCGTCGGGGTGCGTGCGGACGAGTTGGGCGCCCTGCGCGAAGCCCTCGACGAGGCGGATCTGCGCGGGCTTCTCGGGACTCTGGAGGCCGCCCGTCGGCAGGTAGATGCGGGCGGAAAAGGCGGACGCGCCGACCTGCGCGGTCTTGTAGGTGACGGGCGGGTTTTTCTGAACAGGCGGGCCGGCGAGGAGCGGAAATGCCGCCGGCGACTTCTCGTAAAAGGTGCAGTTTGCCGCGTCTGCGAAATCCACGGTGATGCCGTCCGGGAGCGTCTGCCACGCGCTCAGGGGCGACCAGCCGCCGCCGCCCGCGAGGTATTCGAGCACGATGAAAGATCGGTAATCCTCCGGGGTGCCCTGGCCACCGAGAAGCACGAGCGCGGTCATGGTGTTTTTGGAAACGGCGGACTGCCGGGCAAAGTTGGCGAGATTCGTGACCATATTCCCGCCGGTGACGAGCGCCGTGGAGCGCCCGAGACTGGCGACGGCCGGCACGAGAAACCCCGCGACGATGACGAGGACCGCCATCACCGAGAGAAGCTCGATCAGGGTGACGGCGCGGATGCGAGATGAAGGGGGGAGCCGCATGGCTGTATTTACGTTATACCTACCGTCCGATGATCCGCGAGCGCAACTTCTGCGTTGGTTTACCTGTAACCGCTCGGATCGGTGTCACCGGCGCGAAGAATCTGAATGACATCGGGCGGCGTGAAACCTACTCAACAGGCGTGAGTCGATCCACGTCTTGGAATCTCGCCGACCTTATCGACTTCG
>JAYTML010000153.1:0-1696 GCA_043728655.1 Chthoniobacter sp.
TCCCCGCAAGGGCAGGTCCTGGGGACTTTCGCCGTCTATTACCACGAGCCGCAGGAGGCCCGGCAGGAGGAGGTGGCCGCGCTCGGGCGCGGCGCGCACTTTGCCGGGCTCGCCATCGAGCGGCATCGCCTGATCGATTCATTGCGGGACAGTGAAGCCGCCCTGCTCGCCGCGCAGGAGAGGGCGCATCTGGGGAGCTGGGAACTCGACCTGGCGACGAACCGCGGCTGGTGGTCCCGCGAGATGTTTCGCCTTTTCCAGTGCGACCCCGAGGCGGGACCGCCGGATTTCGAGGGCTTCATCGGGATGCTCCATCCCGACGACCGGCAGCGGGTCGCGGAACCCCACGCGCGCCTCGCCGAGAGTCCGGGTCCATGGACGATCGAGTTTCGCTCCGATCCCGCCCGCGGCCCGATGCGTCATTTCACCGCGACGATCGAGTCGATCCCCGGCGTGCCCGGCCGCCCTGGAAAGGCCGCCGGTACCGTGCTCGACATCACCGCGATGCGCGAGGCGCAGATCGAGCGGGAAAACCTGAGCCGCAAAATGCAGGAGACGCAAAAGCTCGAAAGCCTCGGCGTGCTGGCCGGCGGCATCGCGCACGATTTCAATAACCTCCTCACCGGAATCCTCGGCAACGCCAGCCTGGCCAGCATGGACCTGCCGCCCCGATCTCCCGTGATGGACTACATCGGGCAGATCAATGAGGCGGCACAGCGCGCCGCGGAGCTCTGCAAGCAGATGCTGGCCTATTCCGGCCGGGGCCGCTTCGTCATCCAGCAGCTCGACATCGGCCAGCTCGTGGAGGAGACCGCGCAGATGCTCCAGATCTCCATCAGCAAAAAGGCCGTCCTGCGTTTCCGGCTGGATAAAGGCCTGCCGCCCGTGGAGGTGGACGCCACCCAGATCCGGCAGGTCATCATGAATCTCGTCATCAATGCCTCCGAGGCCATCGGCGAGCAAAGCGGCGTCATCGCACTGAGCACCGGCCTCACCCGTGTCGATCGCTCGTATCTCGGCGGCACCATGACCGCCCCCGAGCTGCCCGACGGAGACTACGTCTTCCTCGAAGTCTCAGACAGCGGCTGCGGCATGGACGCGGGAATCCAGGCGCGAATATTCGATCCGTTCTTCACCACCAAATTCACCGGGCGCGGCCTCGGACTCGCCGCCGTGCTGGGCATCGTTCGCGGGCACAAAGGCGCGCTGAAGGTCTATTCCGAGCAGGGACGCGGCACGACTTTCAAGCTGCTCTTCCCCGCCGCAAGCGGCCCGGCTGAGACGCTGGCGGAAAAACCCGCCGCCGCCGTGGAGTGGTCGGGAAGCGGCACCGTGCTGGTCGTGGACGACGAGGAAACGATCCGCAGCACCGCCGCGCGAATGCTGCAGCGCATTGGATTCGACATAGTGCTCGTGTCCGACGGACGGGAAGCGGTGGAGGTCTTCCGCGCGGACCCCGGCCGTTTCACGCTGGTGCTGCTCGACCTCACGATGCCGCACATGGACGGCGAGGAGACCTTTGCCGAGCTGCGCCGGATGCGCGCCGATGTGCGCGTCGTGCTGATGAGCGGCTTCAACCGCCAGGAGGCGCTCGTCCGCTTCCCCGGAAAGGGCCTCTCCAGCTTCCTGCAAAAGCCGTTCACATTCGCCGCCCTCCGCGACGTGCTCCAGCGCGTGCTGGGCTAGCCGTCGCCCC
>JAYTML010000154.1:0-7558 GCA_043728655.1 Chthoniobacter sp.
GGCCACCGGCGAGGTCTCGGTCAGCCCGTAGCCCTGGAGCACTTTCATTTTGAACTGCTCCTCAAATGCACGCTTGAGATCGTCCGGCAGTCTCTCCGCACCGGTGACGAGGAGCTTGAGCGAGGCGAGCTGCTTCGGCTCCGCCTTTCGCATGTAGCCGCGGAGGAAAGTGGGCGTCGTGACTACGAGCGAGATCTTGTACCGCTCGATGAGCGCGGCCAGCTTCGCGATCTCCAGCGGGTTCGGATACGTGACCACGGCCACCGGCTCCAGCATGGGAAAGAGCACCGTCACCGTGGCGCCGAAGCTGTGAAAAAACGGGAGTGAGCCGAGCACGCTGTCGCCGGGTTCCAGGTCGAGCATGAGCGCGAACTGCTGGACGTTCGCGAGGAGATTGCGGTGCGTGAGCGCCACGCCTTTCGGCGCTCCGCTGCTGCCGCTCGTGAAAAGCAGGAACGCCTCCCGCCGGTCGCCCACCCGCGGCACGCACAGCGCCCGGCCCAGCAGCCATGCGGGCGCGAGGAGCACCGCCGCGCGCCACGCGATGATGCGCGGCTTCATCGCCGGCAGGATGTCGTCGAGAAAGACGGTGTGCTCGGGCCACGGGAAATCGCCCAGCCTTTTCACAAAAGGATGCGCGGTCAGGCAGTGCTGGATCTCCGCCTGCGCGATGCAGCTCCCGACCGCCGCGGCGCCCGCCGTGAAGTTCAGGTTCACCGGCACCTTGTCCGCGAGGAGCACGGCGAGATTGGCGATGAGCGCCGCCTTCCCCGGCGGCAGGACGATGGCCACGCGATGCCGCGGGCACTCGCGGCGGATGTAGCGGCTGAGCGCGATGGCCGCCGCGAGCAGCGAGCCGCGCGAGAGCGTGGAGTGGTCCATGCCGTCGATGATTCCGGTGTCGAACTGCCCGCGCTTGAGCCCGCGCAGGCACGCGTCGCCGAGATGCCCGCGCAGCATCGGGCGCTGCTGGTAGCAGAACTCGCCCAGCTCGAGAAAGCGCTCGCGCACGAGGGCGATGTCCGCTTTCTCCTGCGCGATCGGCTCGCCGAAGGCGACGGTGACGGGGTAGGGGAAATGGCTCGGCCATTTGAAGAAATACTTCCCGCCTTTGAAGCTGAAGATCGAGCCCCAGAGGTTGTCGGTCCAGACGGGCAACACGGGGCATTTCGCGGCGCGGGCGATGAGCTCGTAGCCGCGCTTCAGCCGCAGCAGCATGCCGCTGCGCGAAAGCTCGCCCTCCGGGAAAATGCACACGATGTCGCCCGCGAGGATCGCCTCGCTCGCCGCGCGCACGGCGTCCTTCGCTTTGCGCGGGCTGATCGGCAGCGCGCCGACCGCGCGGAAGACGGGGTTGAGGATGCGCAGATTGTAGATGTCCTCGAAGACGATGAACCGGATCGGCCGCGGGCACGCGAGCTGGAGGATGACGGCATCGACCCAGGTGAGGTGATTCGGCAGCAGGAGGAAGCCGCCCGCCGGCAGCCGCTCCGCGCCGTGCGCCGAGATGCGGTAGATGATCCGGCCGAGCAGCGCGCCAAGGGTGCGGATGAGGCGTTCGGGGAAGGTGGGCGGCTTGGTCACGATATGGAGAATGACGAATGAGTAATGACGAATGCCGAAAGAATGACCAAGCCCGAATGAGTTCCGCGCGCCACACTGCCGGGCCGCATTGGTGCTTCCCTCGTCATTCGTCATTCGTCATTCGTCATTCCGCGTGACCACCACTCCGCCAGCCGCCAGCCCTCCCTCGCCGCACCGCGCGCTCGCGCTTCTGCTGGCGATCAATCTTTTCAACTACCTCGACCGCTACATCCTCGCGGCGGTCGAACCGCTGATCGCGGACCATTTTTTTGAAGCGACGGACGAGACGGCGATGGCGAAGACGGGCGCGCTGGCGACGGCATTCCTCGTCAGCTACATGGTGCTCGCGCCGGTCTTCGGATGGCTGGCGGACCGCTTCTCGCGCTGGATGCTCATCGGCTTCGGCGTGGCGGTGTGGAGCCTGGCCAGCGGGTGGTCGGGCCTGGCGGGAAGCTTCGCGGCGCTCATCATCACGCGCGTCTTCGTGGGGGTGGGCGAGGCGGCGTACGGCCCGGCCGCACCGACGATCATCAGCGACCTCTACCCGGTCGAGAAACGCGGGCGCATGCTCTCGTACTTCTACCTCGCGATTCCCGTCGGCTCGGCTCTGGGCTACGCATTCGGCGGCGGGATCGGGCAGCACTTCGGATGGCGCATGCCCTTTTACCTCGTGACGCTGCCCGGCCTGATCCTCGCCGGCATGTGCATCCCGATGCGCGACCCGCGCGGCGTCCGCGCACGCAGCGCCAATGCGAAGCGGCCCGTGCGGCTCGCCGACGCGCTCGCCCTCTTCCGCATCAAGTCCTACGTGCTCAATACCGCGGCGATGACCGCGATGACCTTTGCGATCGGCGGCATCTCGTTCTGGCTGCCGCGGT
Source organism: Chthoniobacter sp. (assembly GCA_043728655.1). GTDB lineage: Bacteria > Verrucomicrobiota > Verrucomicrobiia > Chthoniobacterales > Chthoniobacteraceae > Chthoniobacter. Next base: position 2,463 of record JAYTML010000154.1, read on the forward strand.
ATTTGTATAAAGACCGCGCGGCGGACTTCGGCGGCGCGCCCAGCCTAGGCAGCATCAACCTTACTTTCGGCGCGATCACGGTCGCCGCCGGGCTGATCGCCACACTGCTCGGCGGCTGGACCGGCGACCGCGTGCGGCGGCGGCATCCGAGCGCGTATTTCCTCGTGTCGGGTATCGCCATCTTCCTGTCGTTTCCGTGCATCATCGCGATTCTGCGCACGCCGTTTCCCGCCGCGTGGGTCTTCGTTTTCCTCGCGGTCTTCTTCCTCTTTTTCAACACCGGCCCCGCCAACGCCGCGCTGGCAAACGTCACGCCGCCCGCCAACCGAGCGACGGCGTTTGCGCTGAACATCCTCATCATCCACGCGCTCGGCGACGCCATCTCGCCGCCGCTCATCGGCTGGATCGCGGGGCAGACGAGCATGAACACCGCGTTCTTCCTCGTCAGCATCACGACTGCGCTGGCCAGCGTCTTCTGGCTGATCGGCACCCGCTACCTCGGCCGCGACACCGCCGCCGTGGCCGAGCTGGAAAACGGCACGCCGTAATCGCTACTGCGCCCACCCCACCTGCAGGCGCAGGAAGCGCGGCGCTCCGCCCGCGGTGTCCTCCACCGTCACCGGCGTGAAGCCGCCGGCGGCCGCGCCGACCGTGACTGTGGCGGAGCCGCTCCACGCGGTCGGGAATGTTTTCGTGGCGATGATGCTCCACGTCACCAGGTCGCCCGATGCGAGCACCGTGTAGGTCAGCTCGGGCATCCCGTGGAGCTGCGTGGCGCTGGCATTTGCCGGCGCGTAAAAGACGAGCTGCATGCGGCCGGCGTTCATCGCGGGCTGCGGTGCGCCGGCGGCTCCGTCGCCGCCCTCGACGCTTGCCGGATTCATCCCGAGGCCAAACTCGACCAGCGCGGCGATGCCGTCGCGGTCGCCGTCAAATGCGGGGCCGGTGACGCCGAAATTCGCGGCCCAGTCCGCGTAGAGCCCGAGCGCTGCGATCGAGGCCCCGTCGGGATCGCCGCCGTTCGTGGCGCTCGCGGCCCATGTGGCCCGGTCGCCCCACAGGATCGCGGCGAGCAGCGGATTCGGGACGACGAGCGAGCGGCCGGGCCCGTCCGTGCTCGGGTGCCACGTGTCGCCGTAGGTGAAGGTGAGCACGTTCGCGTCAAATGGCGGCGGAAGCTGGAGGGCGAGCTTTTCCCCGCTGTTGTCCAGGCTGCCGGTGAAGGCGCCAGCGACGAGCGCGCCGTTTCCGTACCGGGCGCGGAACTTCGCGGTGTTTTTCACGACGAGCACATTCTGGCCGGGACTGAGCACCGTCGCGGGAAAAGTGAAGTCGATGCCGTTCACAAATTTCACGCCCGTGAGATCGAACGCCGCCGCGCCCACATTGCGCAGCTCCACGAACTCGTACTCCGTGCCGCCGGGCGGATTGTACATGATCTCGATGATGCGCAGCCCGCGGAGCAGCGCGAGCGCATTTACATACGCCGGATCGCCGGTGCCATTCAGGAAGCCGCGCGTGGGCAGCTCGTAGAAAGCGAACGCGCCTGAGCCGTCGCGGCCCATCGAGTAGTCGGTCGTCTGCGGGTAAAGGATCACGCCGTCGAGCAGCGAGCCGTCGAGCGCCAGGAGGCTGATCGTCTCATACTCCGCGTCGAGGCTGAACGGCACGTGCCCTGGCCCGGTGGCGCCGTCGGCGACGAGCCGCACGTAGCCGCCGGCCCCGATGAAGCTGAGCGCGGGGAAGGTGTAGGCGCTCGCGTTGCCCGCGCGATTGTCCGTCACGCGCAGGCCGGCGAGCGCGGCCGGATTTGCGCCCGTGTTTTGCAGCTCGATCCAGTCCGAGCTGTAAAGGACCGCGCCGCTGGCCAGCCACTCGCTGATCCGCACGGTGCTGAAATCGCCGGTCGGCACCGGCGCATTCGCCGCGCCGAGCGTCGGCGTGCAGAGCACCCAGGCGCCGGTCACATTGCGGCCAATGGTTTTGTCCTGCACCTGCTGGCCGAAGACGACCGAGTCGCGCAGCACGCCGCCCTGGTAGAGGTAAACGGCGTCGCCATCGCGATCGAGTCCGAGCGTGGCGCTGGTGAAGGCGGCGTATGCGCCGTCCGCGATCGTGCCGGTGAGCGCGACCTTGTTTGGCAGGAGCGGATCGTCGGTCAGGCTCCAGCCGGCGAGATTCACGGCCGAGCCGCTGAGGTTTTGGAGCTCCACGGTGTCGGCCAGCGTGGCGCTGTCGGCCAGGATTTCGCTCAGCCGCACGGCGGTGAACGCCGGGTCCACCGTCCACGAGCGCGCGGTCGGCGCGGCCTGCGCGAGCCCGGCGGCGGTGCGCGCGGGATCGGCGTCCTGCCAGTTGCCGGCGGGATCCTGGCCGAGCACCTCCAGCATGTGCGTGCCGGACCCCAGGCCGCTGAGCGTGAGCGTGGCCTGGCGGACGGCGGGCGTGGCCGTGCGCGGAAAGGCGAGGCCGGTGCCGATGGTCGCGGGTGCGCTCCACGCGCCGCCGTCGAGCCGCCATTTGTAGGCGACCATGCCTGGCCCGCCGACCGTGAAGCTCGCGCCGGTCGCCGCCGTCGTGCCGGACGGACCGCCGAGCAGGCAGGCCCACTCCGCCACGCTCGCGCCGAAGTCGATCCCGCCCGCCGCCGCGCCGCGCGCGGGCGAGTGGGCGCGGAGCGCGTAGTTTTTCCCCGCCTCATTGACGAATCGCGGATCGCCCGCAGCGGTGTAGCTGCCGAGCGAGGTGAAGCCGCCGGGATGCTGCGTGCCGCCGGAGTAGGTGCCGGTGACCGGCCCGACGGAGTTGTCGGTGACGTTGCTCAGGTAGTTGTTCGTCGCCTCCAGCTTGCTCGTCGTGCCGCCGGGGAGGTCGGCCCACGAGACGATGCGCGGCATGTTGTGGAAAAGATTGTAGCCGATATACGCGCCGAAGCCGGCCTGCGGCGCGACGTCGTCCGGGACGAAAAGATTCACCGCCGAGCAGCGCACGTCCTGCGTGAAGGGGCTGACCGGCGGCGTGGAGGTGTAGGTGAAGTCGGCGTGGAAATTCGCCACCGTGTTGTGCTCGAAGATCGCCGCCGTCCCGACCTTGCAATTGATCATGTGATCCACGTCGAATGCCGTGTTGCGCACCACCCAGATGGTCGTGCCGCTGCCCTTGTCGCCGGAGCTGATGCAGTTCGAGTAGCCGTGGTCGTTCGTCCACACGTCCTTCGCGCCGCGCTCGAAGATGTTCGACGCGATGTAGGCGTCGCCTCCGAGGTCGATGTGCTCGTCGCCGGTCAGGCCGTGGAAATGGTTGTAGCGGCAGTCGAGGATCGCGCTGCTGCCGAGCACCCCGGCGTCGGCGTCGAAGACGTCGTTGTGCCCCTTGTTCCCGTAGAAATCATTGAACCACACGCGGAAGTGGCCGCCGTTGGGCATGCCGTTGGTGTAGTTCGGATTGCTGGGGAAGTTGGCGTTCGCGACCTTCAGCGGCTCGGCCATGTTGTCGAGGCTGTAGGCCACGGGATTGTCATTGGCGTCGGCGGGATTGAACGGATCGACAAAGGTCGTGAACTGCACCTGCAGCGAGCAGTTTTCGCCATAGACCTGCCGCAGATGCGTGCCGAGGAAGATGCAGTGGTCGATCAGCGCGCCGGCACGGATGATGCCGAGCGAGCCGGTGTTTCCGGCGGCGACCGCAGGCTGCGCATTGATGAAATCGCAGTAGCGGAACTCGTGGCCGGTGATCGCCGGGCCGGTCGTCGGGCCGACGATGACGATGCCGCCCCATTTCGGCGGGCCGGTTTGCACGCCGGGCACGATCGGGTCGGCGTCGCCCGCGGCGACGGTGCCGGGGACGTGGGAAAAGACGACGTGCTGCGCCGCGGTGCCGATGGCGGTCAGTGTGCCGTTGATGGTGAGCTTTTTGTTCTGATCGAAAAAGACCTTCGTTCCGGCCTGGATGGAGAGCGTGGTCCCGGCGGGAATCGTGGCGTCCGCGGTGACGCGGTACGGGCCGCCAGCGGGAGTCCAGACGATCGTCTGCGCTGCGCCGCCAGCGGCGAAAGGCAGCGCTCCCATGTCCGCGCGCGTGCTATCGGGATCGAAGGTCGCGGGATCGCCGGTGTCGCGCGCGGGCGAGTTGGCGGTGATGCGGTAGTTGCCGTTTGCCGCGTCGGCGAAAAGCGGGTCGGCGGAGATGTTGCCGGTGCCGGCCCACGCAAAGGGCGAGTAGTCGAGCAGCGCGAGGTCGCTGTAGGTCACGACGGTGTTCGCCGGATCGTAGGGCGAGTCGATGAGCACCGGCTGCTGCGCGATGATGATGCAGTTCTTCGCATTGACGGCGAGGATCGCGGCGGTGTTGCTCTGGCCGGCTTTGTTCTGCGTGTAAAAGCCGGTGCTCTGCGTGTCGGGATCGCCGCCATTCACCCCGCCGGTGTAGCCCCACGGAGCGATCATGCTGTCGTGGTTTTCGCTGACGATCGTCACATTCGTCGCCGTGACCGTGCGGGTGTTCGCGTTCTGGCTCTTCATCGCGATGCCTTTGTCGCAATGGATGATCTGCGTATTGGAAATCGTGAGGTCGTTGTTGAGCAGCGAGAGGCCTTTGTCCCAGCCCTCGCGGAGGATGCTGTCCTCGACGACGATCGGGCCGGCGAGATTGTCGATCACGTCATCGCCGCAGCGCGCGAAGACCGAGCGGCGCACGACGACGCGCCGGCCGGGTGCGTTGTGGACGTAGAGGCAGTCCTCGTCATTCGAGAGCGCGTCGTTGCTTTCGCGGTAGTCGGGCAGGATGCGCTGGATGTTCGAGTCCTCGCAAAGAAGCGAGGCGCCGTCCTCGATTTCCGGGCCCGTGATCATCCGCTCGATGAGCGAGCGCTGGATGACGAGATCGCACGTCCCGCTCGTGTAGATCGCCTTCGCCGGGCCGTCGGCGAGGACGGAGTCGAGCAGCGAAACGTTCGACGTGGCGAGGCGCAGCATCGGGCCTTTCGAGGTGTGTCCGACGCCGGTGGTGTGGCCGGCGTGATTGAGCAGCGTGTAGCTGAACGTGCTCGGCTGCGCGCTGCTGAAGGAGAATCCGCCCCACCGGTCCGCCGCATTGAA
>JAYTML010000155.1:0-5326 GCA_043728655.1 Chthoniobacter sp.
GGGTTCGTGCCGGCGTTGAACTCGGCGAGATTCGTCGCGCCGTCGCCATCGGCGTCGCCGTTCGGATCATTGAGCGCGTAGAGGGTTTCCCAATAGTCCGGCATCCCGTCGCTGTCGCTGTCGGCGAGGGAAAGACCCGCGCCCGGCGAGGGCGCGGCGGCGGTCCACGTCGCGGCGTCGTAACCGATCGCAGTCGGATCGGGGCGCTGGAGGGACATGCCGGTGTTTGCCGCCTGCGGCGGCCACGGCGCGGCATTGCCGTAGGCAAAGGACCAGAGCACCTCCACGCCACGCGAGAGCGCGAGTGTCTCGCCGGCGTTGTCGAGCTTGCCCGTATAGACGCCGTGAAACGGTGCGCCGCCGTAGCGCGCGGAATATTGCGCGGTATTGCGCACGAGCACGAAAAACGCGCCGGGCGCGAGCGAAGTGCCCGGCGGGAAGGTGAACACGATGCCTTCGCTGAATGAGAGATTGCCAAGGTCGAGCGTGGTCGCGCCGGTGTTCTGCAGTTCGAGAAACTCAAACTCGTCGCCGTCCACCGGCGGCGATGGCTGGCCGGGCGGGTTATACATGATCTCGGTGACGCGCAGTCGCGAGAGATCCTGCGGCGGGTAGAAGGTGAAGACCGTCGTGCCGCTCCACGCGCTCCCGTTTTTTGCACGGGCGAAAACCGTCGTCGGCTGCGTGACGGTGACCGGACCGGTGTAGAGCGTGGCGCCGGCCGCAACCGCGCCGCCGACTGCGCGCGGATCGGAAGCGGTGAGCGTGTAGTAGATGCTGCCGGCCGGGGCGGACATGCCGAGCGCGTAATTTGCGGGCACGCTGCCGCCATTTTGAGAGAAGACCACCGGCTGCGTGTAGAGCGCGTCCATCGCCGCGCCGCGGTCGGCGAGCCAGGTGCGAAAGGTCGCGACGTTGGCCGTCCATGTGCCGGCGGTGGTGCCGCTGCGATCCGCGACCGTGCTGGTGATCGCGGCTGACTGCGCATCCACGAGCGCCTGCATGTTCACCGTGGAGAATGCGCCGCGCCGCATGTCCTGCCACTTGTCGATGTAGGCCTGCGCGAATTCCAAGTCGGTCATCAGCCGCGGATAAAAGAGCCGGTCGTGCGCCCATGTCGTGTTGCCCGTCGCGGAGCCGTTGGTCGCGTTCTTGTTAAAGGCGCGGTCGAAGTCCCAGATCGGTCCGAACTTCAGTTTCGTCGTCGGCGACTCGCGATAGAGGAACGTGCTGAGAACGACGGCATCCTGGTTTTTCGCGAAGCATTGCAGCGCGAGATGATGCGCCCAGTTCGGCATGTCGATGAGCGGCGCGTAGCCGGTCGTCGGGTTGGTATAATTCACGCCGTAGAGCGCGGTGTCGAAAGCGCGGACATAACTCTGGATGGGCGCGCGCTGCGCGGCCGTGATGTCCCATCCGCCGGGCGACTCGAAGTTGAAAAACGAGTGGTAGAAATTCGGCTGATCGTCGCGCGGCGGCGCGAGCCCGGAGCCGCCGCCGGGACCCTGGTAGCCGCGCGCATTGTCATCGGGCGTCTGCACGATGCCGTCGGGTCCGGCGCTGTGGAAATGCCGCGGAAAGCTGCTGCCGACAGTGCTGCCGGGCGGCAGGCCGTCCATGCGATCCACGTTGATCATCCATCCGCCCGCGGTGCCGTCGGCGTTGAGATGCTTGAAGTCCACGCGGTTCGTCGCGCGCTTCGGCTTCTCGACGAGCAGGTAAAGCCCGAGCGAATTCGCCATCGTGATGTCGCCGCCGCCGGTGTTCAGGAAGACCTCGACGAACCGTGTGCGGGGCGCGTTGTAGCCGGACTGGCGCGCGAGTTCGTAGGTGATCGAATTGTGGATCAGGACGTCGTCGAACTGCGTCGGGTTCGGCGCGTAGAGTGCCCAGTCATTGTCCGCGGGCATCCCGAGCAGCGGCAGGTCGCGGCCCTTTTCATCGAGCTCGCCCCACGTCTCGAGCGTGTAGGATTTTCGCGGAAAGCTGAATGAACTGGAGCCGCGCAGCTTGATGCCGGCGCGCGAACTGGCGACCACCGGGCTCGTGAAGGAATTGTTCCCCGCAGCCGCGTCGAGGATCGTCATCGAGTGCGTTTGCTTCGCCACCTCGACGACGCCGCTGCCGTCGCTGTTCGGCCCGTAGCTGGAGACACCCGGCACGGCGCCCGCGGCGAAATTGTGCAGCACCACGATCGGCAGCGGCGACGTGAACGAAGTCACGTCCTGCCCGAGCCGCAGATACGACGCGGTCGCGCTCGCGCCGTAGCGTTCGCCGGGAAACAGGACCGCGGCCCGCACCGTCGTCGAGGCGCTGAGCGCGAGTGACGACGTGTAGGCGGGCGAATCGAAAGTCGGTGGCTGGCCGTTGATCGTGTAGCGCAGCGTGCCGCCCGCCATCGCGCTCGCGACCGATACATTGAGCGTCGCGCTAAACGTGCCCGCAGGCGGTGTGAACGCGGGCAGGGGACGCACTGCCGTGATGCCGTCCACGTTTGGCGCTCCGGGCGTCGGGATGCGAAAATACTTCGCCGCTCCCGCGCCCGTGAGGCCGTAGGTGAGGTCGGAGTATTGCGCCGGATACGATGTGAAAGCGGTTGCCGCCGTGTTGTCCGGGCGGACGAGCGCGAGGTAGCCGCCCGCCGCATTCGAAATCTTGAAACTGGTGTGCAGCTCTGCGTTGGCGACGGCACGGTTTTTCGCGGAGGCGAAGATGACGAGATAGCCGCCGGGCGGGATCGACTGCGTCGGGAGGGCCCATTTTGCAGGCAGCGCCGCGTTGTCGGTGAGCTTCCAGCCCGCGGTGCTTGCGGCGGTGGTCGAGGGATTGTGAATCTCGATCCAATCGTTGCGCTCGCCGTCTGCATCGCGCAGACCGCCGTCGTTCTCCGCGAGAAACTCGCTGAGCCGCAGCTCCGCGACGGGCGTGAGCACCACGAGCGCGGCGGTGGCCGTCTCGGTGCTGCCGAGGGCATTGGTCGCGCGCAGCCAGTATTCGCCGGCATTCGCGGCGGAGATGTTGTTCAGCGTCAGCGACGCGGCGGTCGCACCCGGCACGGTCTGCGCGCCCTTATACCACTGGAAGCCCGTCGCGTTTGTGAAGGCGGCGGTGAGCGTGACATTCGCGCCCGGTGCCGCCGTCTGTGATTGCGGATGTGCGGTGACGACCGGAGGCGTTGGCGAATCGTTGATGGTGAGCGTGACGGTGTTCCAATAGCCGTCGCCCGCCCGGCAGTGGATCCGTTGCCCCACTGCACGCCGTTGTAGGTGCCCGTCGTTCCCGCGTAGCCCGTGGCTTTCGACACGCTGTCCACGAAATACTCCACGCTCGCCGTCGCTGGGTCATAGACCATCTCGTGCAGGTGATACGCGGTCGCGGTCGCGCCCGTGGCGACGGTGACGGTCGTGGATCCGAATAGATTTGTCGTGAGGTTGCCGCTCGCATCGATGTCGAAGAACAGGATCCAGCGCTTCCCCGCGTTGTCGCCATAGAGCAGCAGGGTCGAGGCGGTGCCGCCATTTGCCGCGACCGGATCGACGACGCGCACATTGGCGGAGAGCCGCCAGCCAAAGGTCGCGGCCGTGCTGAGCTGGGTGGTCGTGAGCGACTTCGACCAGAACGAGAACGCGCTGCCTGCGGTGGAGTTGTCGAGCATGCGCCAGGCGTTCAGCCCGGTCGCGCCGTCCGGCGCCTGCGCGGCGCTGATGACGGTCGTGCCGTTGATGGCGCCCGCGTTATTGAGCGTCCATGCGCCACCCTCGGCGGTGACCGGATCAGGAGTCGTGGTGCCAGCCGCGTAGCTTGCAGCCAGCTCCGCCCGCGCCAGCGTGGCGCAGAAGGCGAGGAGGACGGCGATCAGAGAGCATGCGGTGCGGGGGAAAGTCATCGTGCGCAGGCAACATATGGGGCGATCCCATTCCCGCGACGTGTAGAGGCTTGTCTTTCTATCAGACAAGATGCGCCGGCCGGCTCAGTCCGTCGCGCTTGCGAGCGTCTCGCCGCGCACGAAGGTGGGAAGGATCAAAGTCTGCCTCTGACGCACGGCCCCGCCCGAGACGAGGCCGGCGACGAGGTGCGAGGTCTTTCGCGCAAAGAGGACGGTATCGACGGTGTATCGGGAAGGCGCGGGCAGGACGGCGTTGAGGATCGGTTCGTCGTCGCGGCAGATTACGGACACATCGCGGGGCACGTGCAGCCCCCTAACCTGGAGCCAGCCGAGCACCGTCAGCAAATGGGACGCCTGAAACACAAATAGCCCGGTGGGGTGCGGCGGCTTTCCATAAAGCCGATCGAGGCTCGCGCAGACGCCGCGAGTGGACCCGGCGTGCAGTGCGAGCCGCACTTCGGCCGCATCGGACCCGGTCATAAACCCGGCCACGCTATCCAGGTCGCCGGCCAGCTTTGTATCCGGGCGGACGATGGCGAGCCGGCGATGGCCGTGGGAAAGAAAGCGGCCGGCCGCATGGCGGCTGCCGGCCCGGTAGTCCACATCCACCGACGACAGTTTCACGGTCGGATGCCGCGAGCCTGCGATGACGGCGGGCAGCGAGCGCTCGGCGAACCAGCGCTGCATCTCCGGCGTCGAGCGAAAGAGCACCCACCCGGCCGGGTGCATGCGCGCGGCCAGTTCCTCAAGTGCGTGGGCGGGGCGGCGCCGGTAGGCGGCGGCGCTTTCGTGGATCTCCAGCGGCCAGCCCGCGGCATCGAGGTGCTCCCGGAGTTCGTCCATCCAGAAGATCGCGGAAACCGGCAGCAGATGAAGCGGGAGCGGAGAAAGGAGCGCGACAGTGCGATGGGTCGGGGAGGCGGCCGGTGCCTTTTGCTGGCGGATGACTTCGCGCCGGCGACCCTGGCCTGCGCGGATCAGCTTCTCGCGCTCCAGCAGCGCCAGAGCGGATCGCAGCGTCATGCGGCTGACATGGAGGCGGTGCGTGAGTTCGATCTCCCCTGGCAGCCACTGCGGCCACTGCCCGGCGGCGATAGCTTCGCGCAGGACCTCCGCAGTTTGCGTGACGAGCGATACGCGCTGGGGCAGACGTTTCATCCGCAGAGCGCTACTTCTTGTCTAAGGAAATGACAAGTGAACATCGGTTGTTGCGCGGGGTGAGGGCCGTATTTTCGCAAACATGAATACCCCCAAAGTTTCCTCAAACGCGTCCCGCCGCGGAAGCTGCGCCCGTTTCGCGCTCGCCGCAGCGATCGCGGGGATGGTTCCCGCCTTCCATGCAGGTGCTGCAGACATTCTAAAGACGGGCGTCGCTGGAAATCTCGAAACCGCCGGGTCATGGACTGGCGGGATCGCGCCGGGCTTGGGCGACATGGCGAC
>JAYTML010000156.1:0-3234 GCA_043728655.1 Chthoniobacter sp.
GACGGATTACGCGAAAGGCACCGGTTTCGCGAGCGGCGCGGAGGCGCGGCTGGAGCTGACTTTTCGCGGACGCGACCACTGGCTGACGATGCTCTCGACGGACCCCGGCGCGAACCAGGCGGTGTGGCGCGGTCTGCCGGGCTTTTACTGGTATGCGCCGGTGGTGAAGGCGAAGCCGGGCTCCGAGGTGCTCGCGGTGCACGAGGCGGCGCGGAACGCGAGCGGGCGTATCCCGCTGCTGGTCACGCGCAGCTCCGGCAATGGCAAGGTGCTCTACATGGGTACCGACTCCGCGTGGCGCTGGCGCAAGGGCGTGGAGGACACCTACCACTACCGCTTCTGGGGCCAGGTGGTGCGGTGGATGGCGCATCAGCGGCACCTCTCGCAGGACGAGGGCGTGCGCTTTTTCTACACACCGGAGACGCCGAAGCGCGGCGACAAGGTGCGGCTGAACGCCACGGTGCTCGACAAGCTCGGCATCCCGATGAGCGAGGGAAAAGTGACGGTCACGCTGACCGCGCCGAGCGGCACGAGCGAGACGATCGAGCTGGCGGCGGAGAATGCGGAGTGGGGCGTGCATGCGGGGCAGTTCATCCCGCGCGAGGGCGGGAAGTACGAGGTCGAGGTGAAATGCGAGAGCGCCGGGCGGCGGCTGAAAACGCAGCTCACGACGACGGTGCCGACGCTGGAAAAGACCGGCCTGCCCGCGAAGCTCGACGTCATGCGCGAGATCGCCGCGCTGACTGCGGGAAAGAGCGGCGGCCCCGGCGACCTCGCGCAGATGGTCAGCGGCCTGAGCCTGCTGCCGGAGCGCAAGCCGGAGGAGCAGCGCTTCCGGCTGTGGTGCGACCCGTGGTGGTGCGGCGCGCTGCTCGGGCTGCTTACGCTTTACTGGGTCGGGCGCAAAATCGGCGGACTGACCTGATGCCGATCGCCTTCAAAATCCGCCATTTCCCCCGCCTGTATTCCGCCTAGACTCCCCACCGCCATGAACTCGATCACTTTGCCGGATTCGTTGGTCACGCAGCTCCGCGCCTATGAGGCCCGTCTGCGAAAGATGGAAACGCTCGCCGCCTTCGCTGGCGGAGTCGTCGGGCTTTTCGCCACCTTCGTCCTGCTCTTCGTTTTCGACCGTTTCGTGGACACGCCGCGCCTGGCGCGCATCGTCCTCACGCTGACGGGCGGCGCGCTGGCGGCATGGTTTGCGCAGGGCTGGGCGGCGCACTGGCTTTGGAACCGGCGCGGCCCGGCGCAGCTCGCGAAACTGCTCCAGCGGCATTTCAAGACGCTCGGCGACCGGCTGCAGGGCGTGATCGAACTGACGGAGTCGAACGATCTCCCGGCGAACATTTCCCCGGCGCTGATGCGCGCGGCGATCCGGCAGGTCGCGGAGGAATCAGTCCGCTTTGACTTTGGAAACGCGGTGCCGGTGCGTCCGGCGCGGCGCTGGGCGGTGGCGGCGATCGCGCTCGTGGCTCTGACGGCTGCGCCGTTTGTCTTCGTGCCGAAGGCGGCGAAAAACGCGCTCGCCCGCTGGGTCATGCCGTGGGCGCAGATCGAGCGCTACACGTTCGCGAGCATCGAGGCGCTGCCGGCGGAACTCGTCGTGGCGCATGGCGAGGCGTTTGAGATCGCGTGCGGGCTGAAGGAGGATTCCGCGTGGAAGCCGGACACCGCGACCGCGCGGCTGAACCGCGCCGATCCGCAGAGCGCGAAGATCGAGGAGGGGCGCGCGGTTTTCCACCTCGCCGGCCAGACGCAGAACGGGAAGCTCGCGGTGCGCGTGGGCGACGCGACCCGCGAGATCGCGATCCGCCCGCTGCACCGGCCGGAGATGAAGGAACTGGCCGCGCGCGTGGAACTGCCGGCGTATCTCGGGCACCCCGCGGCGACCGTCGCGATCCAGGGCAGCAGCGCGGAGTTTCTGGAGGGGAGCAGCGTGCGCTTTGCCGGCAAAACCAGCCGCGAATTGAAGCAGGCCGCGATGACGAATCCGAAGCCGCCCGTGCCGGAGTTGCCGCCCGTCGACCCGGAGTCCGAGGCCACCCTGCAGCAAGTGGTGGGGCGAGGGCCGGGCGAGGCGCATCGAGCCGACACCGATGCCGAGTCCGGTCTGCGCGTGTTATTTCCTGATCTGCCGAAACAAACCGCGTCCACTGCGCCCACGCCGACGCCTGCCGCGCCGTCGGAATCCGAAATCCGAGGCGAGACATTTCTGACTCCCGCGAAGTCTGTCACGGAGCTGACAGGCGAGGCGACCTTCCGCTGGGCCGACAAGCACGGGCTCACGCCCACGCAGCCCTACACGCTGCGCGTGACCGCGTCGAAGGACGCCGAGCCGCGTGTCGAGCTTCAGGGGATCGAGCAGGAGATCGCGATCCTGCCGAACGAGGTGCTGAAGCTGAACTTCGCGTCGAGCGACGACTACGGGCTGAAGGCCGCGTGGCTCGGCTGGACGGTGCGTTCGCTGGGCGGGAAAAAATCCGAGGGCGGCACGGGTGAGACAGCGCGGACGGCGGGCGGACAGATGAAAAGGGAGATCGCGGCGGCGGCGGAATTTTCGCCCATCTGGCAGGACATCCCGGAGGACAGCGTGGTGGAGCTGGCGGCGTATGCGGTCGATTATTTTCCGGAGCGAAAGCCGGTCGAGTCATGGAAGCACACCGTCTATGTGCTCAGCCCGGCGAAGCACGCGGAGAAGATCCGCGAGCGGATGGACCAGGTGCTCAAGCAGCTCGACGAGCGCATCCGCGACGAGGAACGGCAGCTCGAGGAGACAAAGGCGATCAAGGACGCGAAGGACGAGCTGGCGAGCGAGAAGACGGGTGAGGACGTGAAGCGCGTGGAGGCGGGCGAGAAGGCGAACGAGGCGGCGCTGCAAAAGATGACCGAGGAAATGGCCGCGGTGATGAAGGACGCGCTGCGCAACAAGGACATCCCCGAGGGCACGATCGCCGACTGGCAGCAGCTCAAGGATTCGATCGAGCAAAAGGCAAACCCGCCGATGCAGCAGGCCGCGGAATCGCTCGCGCAGGGCGCGCAGAAACCGGGCGAACGCAGCGAGCAGCTCGCGAAGGCGGAGCAGCAGCAGCAGGCGGCGCTCGACGCGATGCGCGCGGCGGCGAAGAAGATGAACACAGCGAACGAGAATCTCTACGCGCGCAATTTCTACAACCGGATGCGCGCGGCGGCGGCGGCGGAATACAAGATCTCCGACGGGCTGAAAGGGCTGGC
>JAYTML010000157.1:0-17088 GCA_043728655.1 Chthoniobacter sp.
CCGCCGGAGCGCACGTCATCGACCGGAACAACCTTACGATCATCGAGACCAAGCCTTTCGCGTGGCTGCCGGAGTATCTCGCGGAGCACGGGGTCGAGGTCATCGCCTCGCTCCCCTGCTACACCGCGGACAATGTGGACGCCCAGCGCGGCGACGGCGTCTTTGCGCAAAGCATCTCCGCGCTGCACAAGCTGAACGCCGTAGGCTACGGCACGCGGCTGCCGCTGAATCTCGTGTACAACCCGCTCGGCGCGAAACTCCCCGGCCCGCAGGCGGAGCTGGAGGCGGACTTCAAGGAGGCGCTTCAGCGCGACTTCGGCATCGTCTTCCACGGGCTCTTCACCATCACGAACCAGCCCATCGCCCGCTTCGCCGAGGATCTCCGCGCGCACGGCCAGTGGGACATGTATCTCGAACTCCTCGCGAACAGTTTCAATCCCGCGACCGTCGATGGGCTCATGTGCCGGAGCACGCTGAGCGTCGGCTGGCGCGGAGAGCTTTTCGACTGCGACTTCAATCAGATGCTCGGCATGCAGCTCCGAAACGGGCGTCCGCTTTTCCTGTGGGATGTCACGCCGGCCGATTTGGAAGACCGCGCGATTGCGACCGGCATCCACTGCCTCGCATGCACGGCGGGCTGCGGCAGCAGTTGCACCGGCGCGACGGCGGCGGCGGAGCCGTAGGGGGAAGCTGGCAGACGCCTATGGCTCCGCGTCGAGCGACTCGGGGCTCCACTCTCCGAGCGGCGTGAACCCGCGGAGGTCGGGCTCGAATGCGACGCCGAACGGCGCATCGATGACGCTGCCAATTTCCATCCGGCCAGCGCGGATGCGCGCCATTGGGAAACCGTCGGGGTGCGGCTCGTAGAGATCAGCGTGCGCAATTTGCGCCGCGCTCTGGATGGCGGGCGAGAACTGGCTGAGGCCCGCGAAGTAATGATGCCCGTTTCGCTCGGCGTGCGGGATGCCGAGCGTCGCGAGCACTGCGAGATCCTGCGGCAGCGCGATGGGTCCGACATTCGACAAGTCCTCGGCGCTGAGGTGCAGCGGCACCGAGGGGTCCGCACGCCTGCGGTGGGCGATCAGTGCGGCATTCGTGAGCCCCTTGAATACGCCTTTGCAGTTCTTGTGGCTCGTCCCCACGTAGCCGCTCGCGAGCGCAGTTGGCAGCGAGGAAAACTCGGCATCGGATTCGTCGATGATGATCGGTGGACGCTCGGACCAAGCCAGCAGTTGCGCCGCTGTCTCCTCGCTCAGCGCCACGTCCCGGTGGAGCGGCTGCTCGACGAAAATGAGCCCGCGGAGGAGAATCGCGATCTGGGGGTCGCCGAGCATCTCGTCCCATAGCGCGCGAAACGGAGCGACCGCCCGGTAGTTCTCATTTCCATCAAGCGTGAAGGCGGCATCCGGCACGCCCGCCGCGAGCACTTTGGCGATGCCGCGCAGCCACGTGAGATCACGGCTGATCTCACCGCAGAGTTTGATTTTGAAATGCGTGACGCCGTAATCGCGGATCACGGCTTCGAGAGATTGCGGGAGACCGTCCCGAACCCGCCCACCATTTTCGATCTCATCTTCATTTAGCGGATCGGCGAGGCCGACGGTGTGACGCACCGCGATCGAACGAAGCGGCGTCGCCGGAAGAAAATCCGCAGGGGTGACTCCGGCGAGTTCGTCGTGGAATACACCCGCTTCGAAACCGAGTGCGTTCTCCCGCACGGCTTGGCTGAATGTTTTGCCGTGTGCCCGGCAAAACCCGTCGATGAGTGCGCGCTCGACCAGCGAAGTCCCGAAGTTCGAAAGGAGCGGTGGAATCCGATGCGCCTTCGCCCACGCCGTTTGGGCCGCGTAAAGCTCCTCCCAAAGCCCGAAGACGGTCTTGCGCGACCGCAACACCAGTGCTGCTTCGCACGCGTGGCGGATCACCCCCACCATCTCAGCGAGGTCATCGCGATACGCGGTATCGGGGTCTTTGGTGAACCACTTTGGCGGCATCTGATCCGCCGAGCAGCCATGCTGGATGCGCCCGCCGGTCTCGATCGTCAGCCTCACCACGAGATGCGGCACGCGCGTCATCGTGGCGATGCCATAGCGAAAGGGCAGCCGGGTCCGCAGATTCTTCACGAAGAGATCGGCAGCGTGGACAATGATACTCACGGCCAAAGGCAAGTCGCCGCCCGCCGCCTTGGCGAGGACGGAATGCGCGCGGCGCTGTTGGGGAAGCTGGCAGCTCCCGCTACAGCGCCGCACTGGCCTCGTTCCAAAAAAAACAAGGGCGGACGAACTCAGTGAGTTCGTCCGCCCTTTCGAGGAGGAAAGTTCCGAAATTTATCCGTCAGCTCGCCTCGGCCGGCTGCGCCTGCGACGGCGCCACCGGGACAAACACAAGCTTGCCCTTTTCGGCGGTGACAGTGGCGATGTCGCCGGGCTTGAGAGTGCCGCGCAGGATTTCCTCGGCCATCGGGTCTTCGAGGTAACGCTCGACCGCGCGGCGCATCGGCCGCGCGCCGTACTGCGGGTCGTAGCCTTTTTCGATGAGCAGCTCCTTGGCTTTCTCGTCGAGGGAAATGGTGATTTCCTTCTGCTTGATCCGCGCCGCGACCTTTTTGACTTCCAGATCGACGATGGTCATCAGCTCGGGCTTGCCGAGTGTGTGGAAGACGATGAGGTCGTCGAGGCGGTTGACGAACTCGGGCTTCAGCACGCGTTTGGCCTCGTCGAGGATCTTGTCCTTCATCACGTCGTAGGCCTGCTCGTCCTTGTTGGATGAGCCGAAGCCCATGACGCTCGATTTCTTAATCAGCTCCGCGCCGATGTTCGAGGTCATGATGATGATCGTGTTGCGGAAGTCGATTTTGCGCGCCAGCGAGTCGGTGATCTTCCCCTCCTCCAGAATCTGGAGCAGCAGGTGCATCACGTCGGGGTGCGCCTTTTCGATCTCATCGAAAAGGACGACGCTATACGGGCGGCGGCGCACGGCCTCGCTGAGCTGGCCGCCCTCCTCGTAGCCGACGTTGCCGGGAGGCGAGCCGATGAGCCGGCTCGCGGTGAATTTTTCCATGTACTCCGACATGTCGATCTGGATGAGCGCGTCGCGGTCGCCAAACATGAACTCCGCGAGCGTCTGCGCCAGGAACGTCTTTCCGACGCCGGTCGGGCCCAGGAAGATGAACGAGCCGATCGGGCGGCGCGGGTCTTTCAGGTCGGCGCGCGAACGGCGCAGCGCCTTGCTGATGGCGATGACGGCTTCGTCCTGGCCGATGACCTTGCCGCGGAGTTCGCCTTCCATCGCGAGAAGCTTCTGCGTCTCAGCCTGCTCCATGCGCTGGAGCGGCACGCCAGTCCATTTCGAGACGACGTGCATGATGTCGTCCTCGGTGACGACGACTTCCTTCTCCTCCCGCTGCTCACGCCATTCGGTCAGGATGCGCTCCAGCTTTTCCTTCGCGTGCTTTTCGTCGTCGCGCAGGCTCGCGGCTTTCTCGAAATCCTGCGCCTTGATCGCGCCTTCCTTGTTGCCGCGGATTTCTTCGATCTCCTTTTCGATGTCCTTCACGTTCGGAGGGCGCGTCATCGAGCCGATGCGCGCGCGCGCGCCAGCCTCGTCCATGATGTCGATGGCCTTGTCCGGCAGAAAGCGCCCGGTGAGATAGCGGTCGCTGAGCTTCACGGCCTGCTCAAGCGCGACATCGGTGTAGCGCGCCTTGTGGTGCGCTTCGTATTTTCCGCGCAGCCCTTTCAAAATCAGGATCGCCTCATCGACGCTCGGCGCCTCGACTTTCACCTGCTGGAAGCGGCGCTCCAGCGCGGCGTCCTTCTCGATGTATTTGCGGAACTCATTGAGCGTGGTCGCGCCGACGCACTGCATCTCGCCGCGGCTGAGCGCGGGCTTGAGGATATTGCTCGCGTCCATCGCGCCTTCCGCGCTGCCGGCGCCGACGATGGTGTGCAGCTCGTCGATGAAAAGGATGATGTTTTTCGCGCGGCGGATTTCGTCCATCACGGCCTTGATGCGCTCCTCGAACTGACCGCGGTATTTCGTCCCCGCGACCATCAGCGCCAGGTCGAGCGTGATGACTTTCCGGTCGCGCAGCAGCTCCGGCACATTGCCGCTGGCGATCTCCGCCGCGAGTCCCTCGACGATCGCCGTCTTGCCCACGCCGGCCTCGCCGATGAGCACGGGATTGTTTTTCGTCCGCCGGCAGAGCACCTGGATCACGCGCTCGATCTCGCTCGCGCGCCCAATCACCGGATCGATCTCACCCTTTTTCGCCAGCTCCGTGAGATCGCGCCCAAACGCCCGCAGCGCCGGCGTCTTCACTTCCTTGCCGCCACGGCCCGCCGATTCCTGCTGCGGCTCCGACTCGGATTCCGGCGGGGTGAAGTTCGGATCGAGCTCCTTCAAAATCTCATTCCGCGTCCGCTCGATATCGACCTCGAGATTCTTCAGCACGCGCGCCGCCACGCCTTCGCCCTCGCGCAGCAGGCCGAGCAGGATGTGCTCGGTGCCGACATACGAGTGGTTCAGCGACTTGGCCTCCTTGCCCGCGAGCGCCAGCACCTTCTTCACGCGGGGCGTGTAGGGGATGTTGCCCACCATCTTCGTCTCCGGGCCGCTGCCCACCTGCTTCTCGACTTCCATGCGGACGGTTTCGAGATCGAGACCCATCTTCTGGAGCACATTGACCGCCACGCCCTGGCCGAGCTTGATCAGCCCGAGGAGCAGATGCTCCGTGCCCACGTAGTTGTGGTTAAAACGGTCCGCCTCCTTCCTGGCGAGAGCGAGGACCTGTTGCGCGCGGGGTGTGAAGTTATTCATCATGTTGGCTCAAGCGTTCTCCGTGCCTCGCCGCCTGCCGCGCACATCGCGCCGGCCGCAGCCAAACTCAGGAACACCGTCAATTTGTCGCGGATGCTTTCGCTGCGCAAGGTAGGACGCTGGTTCGTTTGAAATATTTCGGCGCGGCCGACTTCGCGAATTCGACGGCTCCAATCCGCCCGCACCGTTGCGGTCGCCGTCAACTTTTGTCGCAGCACCGCCAGGTCGGGCTCGGGCAAGACGGCCAGTTTGGCGCGGTTTGCCCGGGCGACGAAAGCAGTCGCTGGACTATGGGCTTCCCAGCGAGGTATTGAATTCCAGCACTCCAAAAATCGAGCCGCCCGAGCCGCCCAGGGCTCTGACCCACCCTCCACCCCTCGCCGCGTCTCGCATCGAGCCATGTCTGCACACGAAACGGCGAAACTTCTGGCGGCGGCCCGCAATTCCCGATTGGTGATTTTCGCCGGCGCGGGGATCTCGGTCGGTGCGCCGACCAATCTGCCTTCATGGCGCGATGTGAATCGCATCGTCGTCCGCTCGCTGGCCTCAGCGGCCGCGCCCGCCGTCAGCGAAGCGCTGGCGACCAAAGCCGCCGATCTGATCCTCGATCGACACGCGCAGGAAAAACTGCCGCCGGAATATCAGGCCCAGGTGCTCGCGGAGTTTTTGCACCGCCGGTATTTTGAAGTCTTGCGTCACCTCGACAGCGACCGCCCAAACCCGACGCACCTCGCGATCGCGTGGCTGGCGCGGCTCGGATGCGTCCGGGCCGTGATCACGACAAACTTTGATCGCGTGACGGAAGCGGCGTTTGCGGCCGTCGGCACACCCCTCGACCGGTGTTTTCAACCCGCGCACTTTCACGCGCTCGCCGCCGATCTCACGCGACTGGAAAGGAACGGCAGCCCCTGTCTCCTCTTGAAGCTGCACGGCTCGGTGGACGATCCGACGACACTGATTGACACGCTGGCCCAACGGAAAAGAGGGTTTGCAGCCCCGGTGATGGATTGCGTGCGGCACCTGCTGCACTCCTCACACTGGCTCTTCCTGGGTTTTTCCGGTCTCGATCTGGAAGCCGAACACAACTACCTCGCGCTCGCCCAGGAGGCCGAGCGGGCGGCTGGGTTCACATGGCTCGTCCGGGCGAAGACCGAACCCAGACCTGCCGTCGTTCGTCTCAGGAATCTCTACGGCGAACGCGGCGCACTGGTCGCAGGCGACCTGCCGGACTGGCTGCTCGACTTCGCGTCTTCGCTTTCGCCGGAGCCGCGCGCGTGGATCGACCAGCACATGCGCGATGCGCCGCCCGGCGATGCCGGCACCAACACGCTCGCTTTGGAAAACGGTGCCGCGAAATGGGCCTCGGACCTGACGCCAAACGTCAGCGCGCTGGCTCTGACACTCATTGTCATGGCGTGCGCCGAACCCCAGACCGCGGTGCAGCTTGCCGAAGGCGTCTTCCGGGCGATCGAAGCCCGAACCTCCCCAAGCGTGCCGCCGAGCGCAGGTTTTCTCCAGGTGAAAGGTGCTGCCGCAAATACACTCGGCAGCGTGCTCGCCGGCCTTGGACGACACGAAGAAGCGGTGCGCTGGCTCACGACGGCGATCGATCTCGCGCAAGCGGCGGGCGATGAAGACGCCCGTGATGGGTTTCGTGGCATGCTTGCTCACAGCCTTGAGACGCTCGGTCGGATCGATGAGGCGCGAACCCTGTATCAATCCGCGCTCGCCGGCTTCCGCAGCCGCGGCGATCCACGCCACCTCGCATTCGGACTGGCAGGCCTCGCGTCTCATCTGATCCGGCAGTTTCATCTCGACGAGGCGCGTGGTCTGGCGGAGGAAGCGATCCAGTGGGCCACGAAGGCCGGCGACGAGCGTATGCGTGGAACCGCGCTCAACGGGCTCGGTATGATCGCGAAGCTCAAAGGCGATTACCCGGCGGCGCTGAAGATCCTGGCGGAAGTCGAGGAATTGTTCACGCGGCTTGGGAACGACGAAGCCGTCGCCGCCGCCGCAGGCAATCGAGGAGAAGTGCTTGCCGCGCTCGGCGAGTTCGATGAGGCGGAGCGGATCCAGCGGGCTGTCCTGAAGGTCAATGAGCGGCTCAACCGTCTCGACAACCAGGGATCGACCTGCCTCAACCTCGGCACGCTTGAGCAGCAGCGCGGAGATCCCGCTGCCGCGGAAGGTTGGTTTGCCAGGGCGCTCGATATTTTCAGTGCGCTCAAGGATCCCTCCAATGAAGCGTTCGCCCTCCGGCGGCTGGCTTCGGTCAAAATGGACACCGGGCACTTCGAGGACGCCATCCTCCTCGCGGAGTCGGCACTGCCGCGCGTCACCGGTCGCAACGCAGCGTTCACCCAGGATCTCTGGGACCAAATCGGAATGGCCAGTTTCAAGCTCGGCGCCATCGGCCGCGCGGAAGAAGCCTATCGCCAAGTGCATTCCCTCGCGGAAACGACCGGATCGGCGAAGGCGCGGGCCAGTGCCGCGATGAATCTCGGCACCGCACTTTTGCTCCAGCAGCGGGACGATGAAGCCGCGACCTTTTTCGCCGAGTCGGCGGCGTATTGGGAACAAGCCGGTGACCGCCGCAACCTCGAATACTGCAAGCAGGGCGAGGCCGCCGTGCGGCTCGATCAGAAGATCGCCGCCTTATCCAATGCCGGACATGCCACATCGGATCGCGACCAGCAGCGCGCCGCAGCCCGGGAGATGGTGGCGCTCTATCCCGACCTGATCGTGATGTACGAGAAAATCGGCGCGATGCAGCTCGTCGCCTCGTTTTGTGCGTCGGCGGCGAGCACCGCCGCATTTGCCGACGAAGTCGCCAAGGCCGTGGCCTGGTATCGCCGCGCCGCGCAGGTTTTCCAGGACATCGGCCTGGCGCCCAGCGCGCGGCAACCGCTCGAACGATGCGAAGACCTGCTGATGGTTTCGACCAACGCCATGATGCGAAAGCCCGACATGGCCGCGGCGCTGCCGGAACTGCTGCAACTGGCGGAAGTCGCCGGCGCATTAGGTCATCGCGAGCACTGCGCTTCGTCGATGCTCAACGCGGCCATCGCCCTGCTCCAGACCTCGCAGCGGTTCTCCGAAGCGCGCGGACTGGCCGAGCAAGCCCTCGGTTTGTTCGGCCCCGATTCCGACGATGCGGCGATGGCCCGCAAAGTCATCGCATACTGCGACGGTCAGCCGCGACGGGACTGAAGGCTAGTTCTCCGAGCCGTTTCCGGGGTCGAGGCCGGGGCGGGAGGTGTCGGCGGAGGGCTTGGGGAAGCTGGCGAGCTTGGTGCGGATGATCTCGGCGCGCAGGGAGTCGCGCTCGTCGGCGGCGAGCTTCTGGGAGGTGCCCTTTTGCAGGTGCGCGGGCTGGGTTTCCATGAAGAGCTCATCGACCGGGCGGCCGCACTCCTCGGGGAAGAAGCCGAGGTCGATGCCGAGCTTCATGAAGGAGAGGAGATTGAGCGCCTCCTTGGAATTCATGGAGTAGGCGTGCTGGAGGATGCCGTAGCCGCGGCCGATGTGGTCGAGCAGGGTGTTGGGCCTTTTTTGCAAAAGCATCTGCCTCGCGTTCTGCTCGTTCTCGATGACCCGCTCGATGACCTTTTGCAGGTCAGCGATGATGTCCTCCTCCTTCTGCCCGAGCGTCGTCTGATTCGAGATCTGGAAAAAATTTCCCAGCGCCTCGGTGCCTTCGCCGTAGAGGCCGCGGACGGCGAGGCCGACTTTGTTCACGGCCTGGATGATCTGGTTGATCTGCTCGCTCAGGACAAGGCCGGGCAGGTGCATCATCGCGGAGGCGCGCATGGCCGTGCCCACATTCGTGGGGCAGGCGGTGAGGTAGCCGAGCTGCGGGCTGAAGGCAAAGTCGAGCCGCTCCTCCAGCGCGCTGTCCACTTTGTCGATCATCTTGAAAACGCTCTTGAGCTGGAGCCCGGAGCGGATGCCCTGCATGCGGAGGTGGTCCTCCTCATTGATCATGATCGAGAGGGTCTGCTTCCGGTTCATCACCACGGCGGAGCCCACGCCTTTCGCCGCGTGCTCGCGCGAAATGAGGTGCCGCTCGACGAGGACCTGCTTCTCCAGCGCCGAGAGGTCCTGCGAATAGACCGAATACGCGTCGCTCATGTCGGGCAGGGCCTCGACCTGCGGCTTGATCGCCTCGAGGATCTGCAGGCGCTCGGTTTTCTTTGCCCAGCCGGGGAAGGCGAAGCTTCGCAGATTGCGCGCGAGCCGCACGCGGCTGCTGACGACGATCTGATGGTGCGGGCCTTCGCCGCGCATCCATTCGCCGGTGTTCGTGAGGATGTTGTGGATCGCCATGTCGTGTCCTTTCTAGCCGGGGTCGAATTCCTTGATCCGGTCCCGGATTAGCGCGGCGGACTCGTAGTTTTCCTCCGCCACGGCCTTTCGCAGTTCACGCTGGAGCGTCTTCATCTGCGTCTCGCGCTCGATGCTGCGCACGGCGCGGGCTGGGATCTTCCCGACGTGTGCCGTGCCTTTGTGCATGCCCTTTAGCAGCGAGGCGAGGCCGTCGGCAAAGGTCTCGTAGCATGCGCCGCAGCCGAGCCGTCCGGTCTTTTTGAAATCCGCCTGGCTGAAGCCGCAGACCGCGCACTTCTGGACGCTGCCGCCGCGCTCCATCTCCTGCGCCGCGCCGAGCCCGAGGAGCAGATCGGCGAGCGCGAAGCCCGTGGGATCCGTGACGCCTTTCTCCTTCGAGCAGGACTCGCAGAGATTCACCTTCTGCATCTTGCCATCCACGATCTGGGTGAGAAAGACGGTGGCCTGGTTCGCTTTGCAAACGTCGCAGTTCATGGTCGTGGGATGGCGGGTGTCATGCGGCATGGCCTCCAGGCCCGCGGGGGCACGGGACACCTGCCACCTGTCACCCAGTTAAATGGCCGTCCCGGTGGTCTGCGTCAACTCGCGGAAACGCGCGATGACTTTCTCCGTGACCGGCCCCGGCTTGCCGCTGCCGATTTCGCGCTGGTCGAGCTTCACCGCGGCGATGACCTCCGCCGCCGTGCCGGTGAGGAAGCACTCGTCGGCGATGAAGACATCGTGCCGGGAAAGATCGCGCTCGCGGATCGGGATGCCGAGTTCGCCCGCGATGTCGAAAACCACGCCGCGCGTGATGCCGTCGAGCGCGCCGGCGGTGAGCGGCGGCGTGGAGATCACGCCGTCGCGCACGATGAAAAGATTGTCGCCCGTGCACTCCGCCACGAGCCCCACGTCATTGAGCATCAGCCCCTCCTCCGCACCGGCCTGGAGCGCCTCCACCTTGGCCATGATGTTGTTGAGGTAGTTCAGCGATTTCACCTGCGGACTCAGGATGTCGTGCGAAGGCCGGCGCGTGGCCACCGTCGCCATCGTGAGCCCGGTGCGGTAGGACTCCGCGGGGTAGAGCGAGATCGTGTCCGCGATGATGATGACCGAGGGCGACGGGCACTTGTAGGGACTCAGCCCCATCGGCCCCACGCCGCGCGTGATCACGAGCCGGATGTAGCCGTCCTTCAGCCCGTTCGCCCGCACGGTCGCGCAGGTCGCGGCGATCATTTCTTCGCGTGTCAGCGGGATCTTGATGAGGATCGCCCGCGCGCAGTCGTAGAGGCGGCGGATGTGCTGTTCGAGGCGGAAGACGCGCCCGTTGTAAAAGCGGATGCCTTCAAAAATGCCGTCGCCGTAAAGCAGGCCGTGGTCGAAAACGGAAACCTTGGCCTGGCTCTCGGGGAGCATTTCGCCGTCGATGTAGATGATGCGGTGCATGGATAAAGGGGCGCAAGGTGCCAGCGAGTCCGGGTGAATTCAAGCGACCAGCAGCCCGTCGTGAATCTCCAGCCGCCGGTCGCCGCGCGTGGCGAGGTGCGCGTCGTGCGTCACCACCACGAGCGTCTTGCCGCGCTCGGCGACCAGACCGAGCAGGAGGTCCACGATTCCATCGCCGGTTTTCGAGTCGAGATTCCCCGTCGGTTCGTCGGCGAAAATGATGCTGGGATCATTGATCAGCGCGCGGGCGATGGCCACGCGCTGCTGCTCGCCACCGGAGAGCTCCGCCGGCAGATGATGCAGCCGGTCCGCCAGCCCGACGCCCGCCAGCGCCTGCTCCGCGGCCTCCGGCTTCGCCTTCCCGCCGATCATCGTCGAGAGCATCACATTCTCGATCGCGGTCAGCTCCGGCAGGAGAAAGTAACCCTGGAAGACGAAACCGATCCGCTCATTGCGAATCCGCGCCTGCACCGACTCGCCGCCCTCGTAAAGCCGCGTCCCCTCAAAATCCACGGTGCCCGACTCCGGGCGCTCCAGCCCCGCCAGCGTGTAGAGCAGCGTCGTCTTCCCCGCGCCCGAGGCCCCGCACAGGAAGACGGCCTCCCCGCGCCGCACCTCCGTGCTGATCCCGCGCAGCACGTCGATCTTGCGTGAGCCGATCTTGAAAGAGCGGCGCAGGTCGCGGGCGACAAGCTGCGGGGAGGCGGATGGGGGAAGGTGGATGGTGGATGGGCTCATGCAGCGCGGCGCGGAGCGTCCATTTCCGTTCATCAACTATCAACCATCAACCATCAACTTTCCCCTGCCTCACCGCCTCGTACAGCACGATCCCCACCGCCGTCGCCAGGTTCAGCGAGCGCGTGCCGCCGCTCATCGGGATCGTCAGGCATCGCCCCGCGTTCCTCTCCAGCAAAGGCTCCGGCAGGCCCCTGGTCTCCCGGCCAAAGACCAGGAAATCGCCGTCCTGAAACCGCGCGTCCCAGTAGGCGCGCGTCGTTTTCGTCGTCAGGAAAAAATAGCGCGCCTCCGCCGGCTGCGCCTCCTGGAGGTCCGCGAACGACTCCCACACCGTCACGCGCACGTCCTTCCAGTAGTCCAGCCCCGCGCGTTTCAGAGTCTTGTCGTCGATGGAAAAGCCGAGCGGTTTCACGAGGTGCAGATGCGCGCCCGTGGCCAGGCACAGGCGGCCGATATTGCCCGTATTCGGAGGAATCTCCGGCTCGATGAGGACGATGTTCATGTGGGGCGTTGATGGTTGATCGAAGCGCAGACGAGCGCGCGGGCCATCGGCCAATGAGAGCAACTTCAAAAGCCAAACCCGCCGCTACGCCGGGACCGTGAAACAACCCGGTGCAGCCATCAACCATCAACCATCAACGATCAACATTCCCTCCGCCCGAAACTCTCAACTTCCCTTGCAGCCCCAGCATGTTTACATGCCCCCAACTCCCAGTGCGCTACCTCAAAGTCACCATCTTCCTCGGCATCGCCATCTGCCTGCTCGTCGCCGGGCTGTATGAGGCGGGGCTTTTCCACCGGCTCGATCTCGGGCTCGCCAGCTTCCTCGGCAGCCGCAATCCGCCGCGGCCGAACCCCGCGATCCAGTATCCCCTCTTCATCCTCCTCACATTTGGCGTCGTCTGGACGACGATCGACATCCCGCGCCACTCGCTCAAAACGATCGTCGCCGCCGGCGCGCTCCTGCAGGTCCTCACCGCAGTGTGGGTGCTGAATCTTTACGGCGTCTTCTTCTCCCCGTTCGCCAGCCTCGCCGCCATCGGCGCGGGTTTCAGCGCCGCGTTCCTGTATTCGCGGGGCGAAGCCGGCGGGCGCAAGCGCGTCCTCGCCCAGGTCATCGGCGACCGCGTTTCAAAGAAAACCTTCCTCGCCCTGCTCGACTCCGAAAAGCCGCTCAACCTCGAAGGCGAGCGCCGCTCCCTCACCGTCGTCGTCTGCGAAATCTTCAACCACGACGAACTGGAGTCCGCGCTCTCCGCGCCCGATTACGTCGCGCTGACCAATTCCTTTCGCAGCAACGCGTCCGACTTCCTCGTCGAGCGCGGCGGCTACCTCGACGAGTGCGACGGCGAAAGCGTGCGCGTCGTCTTTGGCGCGCCGCTGCACGACGAACTGCACGCCACCACCGCCTGCGAGGCCGCGCTGGCGCTCGCCGAGCGGCTCGACGAGGTGAACCGCGAATGCCACGCCATCTGGAAGCAGATGTTCGACTTCCGCATCGGCATCAATTCCGGCGACATGGTCGTCGCCGCCTACGGCTCCCGCCGCCTCGGCACCCTCAGCGTCGCCGGCGAGCCCGTGGAATTCTCCCGCCGCCTCTGCCGCGCGAACCTCATCTACGGCTCCCGCATCCTCATCGGCTCGAACACTTTCTCCGACGCCGAGCCCGCGATCGAGGTCCGCCCGATGGAGCTCATCCAGCGGCACGACGACGGATCGCCCGAGGAAATCTACGAGCTGCTCGCGCCGAAACACATCTTCAGCACCGAGGATCTCGATCGGCGCGACCTGTTTTGGAAAGCCGTCGTCTATTACCGGGAGCAGCTCTGGGATGAAGCGCTCACACTCTTTCACGGCGCCCGCGGTCCGAATGGGAGCGACGGCCCCGTCGAATTCTACATCCGCCGCATCGAGCAGCTCCGCGGCGGCATGCCCGCGCTGGGCTGGAGCGCCGCGCGGCTGTGAAAAGGGCCGAATATCCCGCCGCCATCCGCGCCCTCATCGCCGAGCTGAAGCGCATGCCCGGCGTCGGCCCCCGCAGCGCCGAGCGCATCGCGCTCTGGATGATCCAGTCGCGCGACGCCCGCCCCGCCGAGATTGCGCGGGCCATCGGCGAAGTGACGCAGACCATCAAGCCGTGCCCGCGCTGCGGCTTTTTCACCACTGAGACGCTCTGCGAGCTGTGTACCGATCCGTCGCGCGACAGCGCGCTCATCTGCGTCGTCGAGCAGCCCACGGAGATCCTCCCGCTGGAGCGCACCGGCGCATTCCGCGGCCGCTACCACGCGCTCGGCGGACGCATCGCGCCGCTCGACCACATCGGCCCGGATGACCTGCGCATCGACGCTCTGGTCGAGCGGATCAAAGCCGAGGCGCCAGCCGAGATCATCCTCGCCCTTGGCGGCGATGTGGAGGGCGAGGCGACCGCGAACTATCTGGCCGCCCTGCTCCGCGACCTGCCCGTCACCGTCACCCGGCTCGCCCAGGGCATGCCCGCCGGCAGCGGCCTCGACCACGCCGACGAACTCACGCTCACCCGCGCCATGACCGGCCGGACGCGGGTCAGCTCCTTAAAACCCGGCGACCATCCGGCGCGCGAACGCTGACCTCGGCTAAGGTCGCCTTTCTGTGCTGAGGCGATCCTCCCGCTAAGAACTCGACTTAAGGAACTCGAGTATCTTGCGCGCCTGCTCCGGAGTGAGATTGGCACGGACGCGCATATGTAGCATCGCCACATCCCATTGGGCGGGGCTGTAGGACGCAGGCGAGCGGAAGTTGTGGCAGCGCTGGCAGTTCTCCGCCCACATCTGAGCACCGCCTTTCTCCACCCGGCCTGAGGGGGTCTCGGCGGCAGGTGGAGCACTGCCAGCGACGGCGGTGACGAGGGTGGCCGCGAGAGCGCTGCCGACGGCGAGGAGAATCCGGGATTGGGACGTTTTCATGTGCGAGTTCCTTTCGATTTAGAAGCCGGTGGCGACCTGAAGCATGAACGCGTTCTGCCCTGGAAAGCCGTTGCTCTTACTATCCCACTCGTAGGCCACCTTTAAGACGGTGCTGGGAGTCAGCCAATAGTCGAGACCCACGGTCCAGCGCCTTTCCTCATAGCCGCCGGGAGCGTTTTTCTGGTCGAGCAGATCGAAGCGGACGACCGTTTCGATGTCTTTGCAGAAGTGATCCACACGGGATGGGCGATAGGAGATCTGGGCGTAGCCCCCGTTGCGATTGTTGCTGAAACTGATCGGACCGCTTTCGGTGGCGTAGGTATAACTTCCGACGCTGGACCAGACCCACTGGGCGCGGAAGGTCAGGAGCCCTTTGAGGATTTCGGAATCATCGGTCACGTTCAGATCCACAGAATGAATGTTCGCGTTCACGGTGCGGTCACGCGGCCCGACCGTCGAGTGCTCGATGCCATAGCCGATCTCGAGTTGCGGGATGGGGATGAAACCTACGTGGCCACCAAAGGCAATGTGCCCGTCCTCGTTGTCGAAGTTATTGTATTCAAAGGTGCCGAGAGTCTCGATGTCACCTTCTGTAATGAGGCGCGGGGCATTGGCACCGAACACCGAGTACTCGACGACGGTGGAACCGATGGGAATCGCGCCCCGTATCTGTGCGCCGACCATGGTTTCCGGGGCAAGACCGTCATAAACGGCGAGCGGTTTGTCAGGGAGCTTGTTGATCCATGCCGGATGCTGGTTCTGTACGAAGAAGTTGGTCGGATTTAAAAACTTACCCACACCAATCGTCATGTAGTCGTTGAGAAGGTAGGAGGCTTGCGCATATTCCAAAGCCAGGCCGGTTTCGCTGCCTTCAAGCTCGAGTTCGAGTTCACCCTCGAAAAGCAGGCGATCGCTCAGTTTCCACAAGAATATCGGATTGAATGAGGCTGAAAAGAATGAGTCATGGCCGTGCTGCGCGGTGAACCCAGCGGATCCATAGCCGGTAAGGAGAAAGCTGGTGGTGCCGGGGAATGTCTGCCGGGCCTTTTGCTTGAGTTCATCAACCTCGGCTTGGATCGTGGCTAGCGAGGATCCCGTGGGAACCATGTCCTTTCCGCCTGAGGCGATGGGCGCAGGACTGAGAATGCTTCCCTGCATCTTGCTCATGGCCGACATCTGCTCCTGCATCTGGAGCATGGCCTTTTTCATCTCGGCCGTTTCCTGCCTGAGCTTCTCATATTCCGCCCGGGAGACAGTGCCTCCGGCAGCCGGCGTTTCCGCAGCGCGGGACGGGACGATGGGTGATGCGAAGGCGAGCGAAGCGCAGCAGGCCGCCGCAAGGCGGGCGATTGGGATCTTGGTTGGTCTCATGGGTGTTATGGGTGGGTCTGTCGTTCTGGGTGGTGATTACTTTCCCTGGAGGGATCGGATGTATGAGACCAGCGCCCACCGCTGGGACTCGGACAAAGATCCCTGGAATCCCGCCATCGCCCCGCGACCCACGCTCAACTTCCAGAAAATCGCGCCATCGCTGTCCGTCATGACCGCCGCGCTCGAGAAATTGGCCGGCCGCGGGTTCAAAGCCACGGCCGCCGGTCCGTTCCCATGCCCGCCTGAGCCATGGCATGCCGCGCAGGTGGTGGTGAAAATCTGCTTTCCGACCGCGATCGCATCGGCCTTTCCGGCGAGTGGATTTCTTTTTGCGGAGGCCGACGCCGGTGGCACCCACGGCGGTGGGTTCCCGGCGAGTGACGAGGCGTCTTGCGCGATGAAGACCGCAAATGCGATCACAATTCCGCCGAGGGAAGGGCTGGACATGTGCCGTTTGTATTAAACCGGCTGATGCAAAACAAGCCTCTTAGCAGCACTCCTATTGGCATTTGCTGCACATTCCTTGCGCATGAGACCTTTGTCGTCCAACGCGCAGCCCCGAGCGTAGTGGACTGCGAATGTCCACCGCCATCCACTGGTTCCGCCGCGATCTCCG
Source organism: Chthoniobacter sp. (assembly GCA_043728655.1). GTDB lineage: Bacteria > Verrucomicrobiota > Verrucomicrobiia > Chthoniobacterales > Chthoniobacteraceae > Chthoniobacter. Next base: position 16,258 of record JAYTML010000157.1, read on the forward strand.
CCTCACCGACAACACAGCACTCGCTGCCGCGCTCGCCGCGCACGATCACGTCGTCCCGGTCTATATCGTCAGCGAATGGAAGTCCGGGCACCACTGGTGCGGTGCTCCGCGGCAGGAATTCCTGTGCGGCTCGCTCGCCGCGCTCGCGAAGAACATCGAGGCGAAAGGCGGACGCCTCATCATCCGGCAGGGCGCCGCGGATGCCGTGCTGGAGCGGCTCGCCCGCGAGTGCGGAGCGGACGCGATCCATTTCAACCGCGACCCCGATCCCTTTGGCCGCGCCATGGAAGAGCGCGTCGCCGGCATAGCCGCGCGGCTCGGGGTGAAGGTGCATGCACACAAGGACATCGCGCTGCACGAGCGCGACGAGGTGCTGACAGGAGGCGGCACGCCGTTCCGCGTCTTCACGCCGTACGCGAAGGCCTGGACGAAGCTCGACAAGCCCGCGCCCGCCCGCGCCATCGCGAAACTTTCCACCCCGCCCGGCATCCGCAGCGATCCGCTGCCGACGCTCGCGACATGGGGCCTGGCGAGCGATGCGGAGATCATCGAGCCCGGCGAAGCCGCCGCGCGCAAGCGGCTCGGGCGCTTTCTCGACGGCCCGGTCTTTGACTATGGCGAAACGCGCAACCTCCCGACCGCGGACACAGCCTCCCGGCTTTCCCAGGACCTCCGCCACGGCACGCTCTCGATCCGCGAGGTCTATGCGAAATGCGCCGCGCTCGCCGACGCCACGCCGAAGCACGCGCGGAGCATCGGCATTTTCATCAATGAACTCATCTGGCGGGAATTCTACATGCAGGTGCTTTGGCACTGGCCGGACGTGCTCGA
>JAYTML010000158.1:0-4884 GCA_043728655.1 Chthoniobacter sp.
CTCCGACATAGCGTGGCCGACGGGCGCGATCGTGAAGATGGAATTCCCGAAAACGGCGGAGCACGACGACGTGGTTCTTTATTGGTACGAAGGCAAGAAGCCCGACGGCTCGCCGTATCTGCCGAAGATGCCGGAGATCGTGGATATGAATGAGGCATTCCAGAGCAAGGACCCGGCGAAGGCGGGCCAGATGACCGAGGGCGGCTGGTTCATCGTCGGCAGTGAAGGCGTGATTTTGAACAAAGCCGACCAGGCGCGGAACCCGGAAATCTGGCCGAAGAAACGGCGCGAAGATTTCCTCGCGAACCCGCCGGCAAAGACGCTGGAGCGCAGCCCGAAGGCGGGCAATCCGCAGGAGGAATGGACGCTCGCGATCAAGAACGGGAAGGCTTTCCCGTTCATGTCACAGTTCGACTACTCGGTGCCGCTCACCGAGCTCACGCTCATCGGCGGCCTCGCCATGCGCGTCGCTGGCAAGCGAGTCGAGTGGGACTCGCAGAAGCTCGAAGTCGTCGGCATGCCCGAGGCGGCGCGCTTCATCAAGCGCGAGAAGTACCGGGCCGGCTGGGAGTACTCGAGCGACAAGATCTAGCGCCGCGCCGTGACCGACAGGAAAATGTCCCACGCCTCCAATGTCCTCGGCGGGCCGCTCCAGCCCTGCAGCTTTGAGCCGCTGACCGGCTTCTTCCGCGACGGCTGCTGCCACACCGGGCCGGGCGATCACGGGCTGCACACCGTCTGCATGCAGGCGACCGCGGAGTTTCTGCAGTTTTCGCGGCTGGCGGGGAATGACCTCTCCACGCCCGTGCCGGAGTACGGATTTCCGGGTCTGAAGGCGGGTGACCAGTGGTGCCTGTGCGTCACCCGCTGGCAGGAGGCGCTGGAGGCGGACGCCGCGCCGCGCGTAGTGCTCGCGGCCACGCATATTTCCGCGCTGGAGTTCGTCGAGCTCGAAGATCTGAAACGGCACGCGCTCGACTGGCCCGCGCAGACCTGACCGGCGGCGCGGCGGAGAGCGGGCCGCGTTTCACGGTCCCGCCACGCCGGCTACGATGAAAGGCCACGACTCAAAGGCTCAGCCGGGTAGGGTAGGGAAACCAAGGTCATGAAACTCACGGATGCACTAGCACGCCGGCGGTGGCTTCTCCCGCTCCTCGCCGTTGTTTTCCTGCCGGGCTGCGCCACGGTGCGGCCCGTCTGGCCGGTCCCGCCGGCTCCGCAGCAGGTGGTCAGCAAACCGCCGGAAGCGCCCCGCGAAATCCCGTCCCACGGCGGGCCAAAGCGCGTGGTGGTCAGCAAGTCCGAGCAGATGCTCCGCGCCTACGATGGTGGCCGGATCGTCTTTGAGACCCGCGTGAGTACTGGCAAGGAAGGCAAGCGCACGCCCAATGGCAGCTTTCGCGCGCTGTCAAAGGAGCGCATACATTACTCGAGCCTGTATGAGAACGCGCCCATGCCCTTCAGCGTGCAGTTCAGCGGCAACTATTTCCTTCACGGATACAGCTCGGTACCAAACCGGCCCGCCTCCCACGGCTGCATCCGGCTCCCCCTGCGCGCAGCCGATCGCCGCCCCGCCAGGCAATTCTACGAATGGGTCACGATCGGCACCCCGATCCGGATCATCGGCAGGTGGCAGGACTGATCCTTGGGAAAGGCCGGCGGCCGCAAGACGCGCACTTCCGTCGTTTTGATCTGCGGTAGCGGCCGGGCGGTCAGCCGGCGCCGGGCCGACGGAAGGCGTACTCGGGCGGTGGGTTGGGATTGGAGGAAAAAAGGCCAGACACAGAAGGCGCGCGACAAATCTGCGGGGCGAGGCATTGTGCGGCGGCTGTTTCCCCCTTCGTTTCCTATGTCGCTGATCCCCCGCTTTCTCCTCGTCGCATTGGCGTGCCTCGCCGGCGTGCTCCCGGCACAGGCCCAGACCCCGCGCGTTTACTTCAAGTTTGACGGCAACCTGACGGACGCTTCGGGAGCGGGGATCGTCACCTCGGTCACGCCGTCGGTGGGCTTCACGCCGACGTATGCGGCGGACCGTTTCAATGTGGCGAGCCGGGCGCTCGTCTTCACGGGCGCGCAGAGTCTGCAGCTCGCGGCCTCGTCCGCGGTGGGGAACTCGAACCTGGCGCTCGGCCTGCGCAACTCCGGCGGGACCAGCACGTCTTTCACGCTCACGGCGTGGGTCTATTTCACGAGCCTCGGGATCGGGCAGGGCTACAGCACGATCTTTGGCAATACCGGGAGCGGCGCGGGCACGCTGCACGCGGGGCTGAATACCGCCAGCGACAAGGCGCACTTCGGCTTTGACGGCAATGACGTGAACGGGACGACGGCGGCGATGGTGACCGGGCAGTGGTTCCACATCGCCTACGTGTACAACGCCACGGGCACGACGCAGCGCATCTTCGTCAATGGCATCCCGGAGGTGACGCGGGTCAGCTCGAGCACCCTGAAGGCGGCCGATCTTCTCCTCGGAAACTGGGGTACCGCGACCGACGCGAGCAATGACATCAAAGGGCGGCTCGACGAGGTGGCCGTCTTCAACAGTGCGCTCTCCGCGGATCAGATCCAGTCGCTTTTCAATGGCGTGGCCGCCAACAGCCTCGCCGCTGCGGGCACCTACAGCGGGCCGAAGCTGCCGGGCGTTTTCGGCACGCCGGGAAACTGGGGCGTGCGGGAGATCAAGGCGTATCCCGGCATCAGCTACAGCACGCTGGTGAATGTGGACCGCATCATCCGCGCGTATGCCACCACGCCCGGCGGCACGGTGGCGGAGTACCAGACTTCGGTGATCAATTTCCTCGACGACGAAGGTCCGGGCACCGGCGGCTATTTCCCGAACGAAGGCGACCTGGGCACGAATACCGAGCTGGCGGACGACAATATCCTGATGATCGCCAAATGCGCCGTGCGGATCCCGGCGGGGCAGGGGGGCGACTACACCTTCGGCTTCCGCGGCGATGACGGCTCGCGGCTGCGCGTGCTTGGGAAGCAGTTCGCCAGCTCCACGCGCATCGCCACCGGCAATGTGGCGGACCCGGCGCACGCGGGCGACGGCCTGCACCACTCGAACAGCACCGGCGACAGCAACACGCTCGGCGTCGTGAACCTCGTGCCCGGCGACTACAATCTGGAGTTTGTCTGGTGGGAAGGCGGCGGCGGGTGCTCGGGCGAGGTCTTTGCGGCGAAAGGCGCGAAAACCTCGGTGGACTCCGCGTTTCAGCTCATCGGCAACACGGCGGCCGGCGGATTGGAACTCGTCCGCGACCCGGACACCGTGCCTTTGCTCACCGTCAATGGCGGCAGCACCGTCTTTGTCCACAGCGGCTCGCCGGCGAATTTCACGCTCGCGTGGAGCGTCACGAACCCGACCACGACGCTGAGCATCGACCAGGGCATCGGCGCGGTCGCGCAAAGCGGTTCGATGGTCATCGCGTCGCCAGGCGCGACGAAGACCTACACGATCACCGCGACGACCGGCAGCGACGTTTCGACAAAGTCCGTCACAGTCTATGTGAACACGCCGCCCGTGGTTTCCTTCACGGCGAATGACACGACCGTGACCTCCGGCGCGGCAGTCACGCTGAGCTGGGTCGCGGACGGCGCGACATCCCTCACGCTCCAGCCCGGCAGCATCAATGTCACCGGCACCACCACCCGCGTGGTGAATCCGACGGTGAGCACCACATACACGCTCGTGGCCACGAACCCCGCGGGCACGACGCAGCCGACGGTGTTCATCGATGTCGGCACCGCTCCGGCGATCAATTCGTTCGCGGTCGCGGATGCGAACCCGCTCTACGGCGCGGAGACATCGCTCGCATGGAATGTGAGCGCGGCGACTTCGCTCTCGATCAACCAGAGCGTCGGCACCGTCTCCGGCGCGAGCGGCTCCGTCCCGATCATCCCGCTCCAGACCACCACGTACACGCTCAGCGCCACGAATGACTACGGCACCGCCACCGCGAACGCGACCGTCACGCTGCCTTCCGCCGTCGGCGTCACCGCGGCCGGCTTCACCGCTCGGCGCGTCAGTTCCACCGTGGCCTTTCCCTACGCCGGGCAGGGCTATCTCCAGAGCGCGGTCAGCCTGCTCGGCGGGCAAAACGCGGGCACCGCCACGACGCAGGGCGCCTACACCACGGTGAATTTCTCCGACGGCGCGGACGGCGATTTCACCACCGGCAACGTCGCCTTCCCCGGCGGCACCGGAGACAACTTCGCCGTCGAGATCACCGCCACGCTCGTCGTCAATTCGCCGGGCGAATACTCCTTCGTCGTCAACTGCGACGACGGCTGCCGGCTGCGCATCGACGGCCAGGACGTGATCGTGGACGACGGCACGCACTCGCCCGGCGGCAACTCCGGGCGCGTCACGCTCACCAAGCCGACCGCGCAGCTCCAGCTCGTCTATTACGACGCCACGGGCGGCGCGGAGGTCGAGCTGGCGTGGATCCGCCCGAACCTCACATGGCAGCTCCTCACCACGGCCGTCGCGGCAGCGCCGGTCGTCCGCGGGCAGGTGATCCTCTCGGAGTTCATGGCGGAAAACGCGGGATCGCTGCTGGATGAGGACGGTGTGTCCTCCGACTGGCTGGAGCTGTGGAATTCCACCGGTGCCACGGTGAACCTCGCCGGCTACTACCTGACCGACAACGCCCTAGTGCCGAACAAATGGGCGCTGCCCGCGTGGACGCTCGACCCGGACCAGTACCTCACCGTCTTCGCCTCGCTCAATAACCGCCGCCCCGCCCAGGCCGTGGCCGGCGTGGACAATCCCGGCACCCTCGCGCAGCCGCATCTGCACACGAATTTCAAGATCGCGAAAACCGGCGGCTATCTCGCCCTCATGCAGGACAACGGGAGCGGCGGCTACAACACGATCAC
>JAYTML010000159.1:0-2607 GCA_043728655.1 Chthoniobacter sp.
CCGCAGAAGGCGTGGTTCACGCGGAAGCAGACTGCAGGAGCACCATCCACGGTCACGCGAATGTTTCCCTCCTCGAACGTCTCCGTCAGCACAGCGACGCCGCTTGCCGGTGCATCGACGGTGAAAGTCGTCGTGTTCGCCGTCAGCCGGTAGCCGCCTGCCGCGACGATCTGCCGCGATGCCGCCTCGGACGGCAGCCCAGTCGGCCCCGCGGAGTTTTCCTGCATCGCCGCAAAGGGCCGGCGGTCGCCTTTCCAGACCATCTGCGCGAAATCATCCGCCGTGCCGTAGTGCGCGAGCGTGTCGGTGAAAAATGCGCGCGGCCATGCGCCGGGATTTTCGTAGAGATCGAGGTCGCGCGTGCCGATGCGCTTCAGCCCGGCGACTGCGGCGGGCGCGTCGCCCGGCATGCCGAGGAAATAGCGGACATTGAGAAGCTCGTAGAATGGCAGCAGGACGGGCGTCGTGTCCTTTCGCTGGATCAGCCGCCAGTCCCAGATCACCGGCAGCTTGGCGGCGTCCACAAACTCCCGGTAGCGCGCGTTCACGAGCGCATCTGGGCCGCCGATGCATTCAAGCCCGAGGACGCCGTTGAATCCCGGCGTGAGCACATCGCCAAAACCGGCGACGCGCGCGGGCTCGACACTGTGCGCTTTCACATGCGCGAGCACGGGCGAGGGTGCCTGGAGATTTACGCGCTCGCGCGGGTTCATCACGTAGGCATCGAACTTCGTGGGGCCGTACATGCCGTGGCGGAAATGGAGCGCGAATACGGCAAGCGCGGCGAGCAGCACGTTTGTGAGCGTGAATGCGCGCGCGTGAAGCAGGCGCCGCGCGATCAAGGGCAGCAGCGCCACGGCGAGGATGAGCGCGAGCGCGTAGCCGCGAAAGAACGGGCTCAACGTGACCGGCCCGGCCTCGCGTAGGAGTGTGAAAGGCGAGCGCGTCTCCGACTGCACGTAGCCGAGAAACGCCGCGCCGCAGGCCGCGAGAAGGAGCAGCGTGAGCGCCCAGTCGCCGCGCCAGCCCGCGTCAGCCATGCGCTCGCGGCACGCGCGCAGGCCGAAGCCCGCGAGCGGAAAGAGCAGCACGAGCAGCACGCAGGAGAACGTATTGTCGATGTGGGAGATGTTTCCGATGAACGGCAGCCGGATGAGGAAGCCGGGCGGCACAACGCCGAAGACGAGCGCCATCGCTGGCACTGCGGCGAGCGCCAGCGCGAGGAACGTGCGATCCGCGCTGAGGCGGCGCAGATGCACGAGCGCCCAGAGGATACCGAGCAGGACGAAGAAGTTCGCCGAGGGATTCGTGTGGTTTTCCCGCGCGACCGTCTGGCGCGCGAAAAGATCATCGAACAGGCCGAGAAAAAGGCCGGGCTGGATTTGGTAGGCGTGCGGGACGTTGTAGGTCGTCCACGCGGTGCGGAGAGCATCGAGAAAGACGAGCCAGCACGGGGCGCTGAGGAGCAGGAAAATGAGCAGGCCGGCTGAGGCGAGCGCGAGCTTCCGCGCCAGTGCGGGCCGGGATTCGCGGCGGAGTGCGAGGGCGAGCACGCCGGACGCATTCAGCGCGACGATGAGCATGCTGGCCTCTTTCGCCGTGCCGCTGTTGAGCACCATCCAATTCACCACCATGAGCAGCGCGACCCACCGCACTGCGCCGCGCCAGGCGGGAGCGCGCGCGATTTCCAGCCACGCGAGGAGTATCCACGGCGCATAGCTGAGGCTGAAGATCGCGGCGTGATTGAAGCGGTAGGCGAAGAAGCCGATGAAGGCCGACGACGCGGCAAGCACCACCGCTACACCGAGCCTGCCGACCGCGGCGCGCACGAGCAGGCCGATGCCGAAAGCGAAGAGGATTTTCGCGACGATGAACTTCACGTCCCACGCCCAGGCCGCGCCGCCGGCGGTGAGCGGAATCCAGTGCAGCGGGTCGCCGATCATGGACTGGCCTTGACCGAGGAGCGGGACGCCGCAGGAGTTCATGCGGTTTCGCAGCGGCAGCTCGCGGTCGCGGAAGATGGCCTCGTGCTCCACGACCGAGTATGGCAGATGAGCCCAAAGCATCGCGCCGATGTCGGCGAATTTCGGGTTTTCGATCGGGCCGGCCGGAGCGCCAGGGAGCGTGGGATAGCCGGCGTAGAGACAGGCGGCACCGTTGTTTGGCGAGACGAAGCTCTGGCCGCAGAAGACCACCGGATAACAGCTCACGACGACTGCGAAGGCAGCCGTCGCCAGGAGTGTGGCCACGGGTCTTGCGCAGGCGCGCTCCCATCCGCGGCAAAGCGCCGCCCGTGCGCGGGCGCGCGCCTTTTCCAAAGGCGCAGCGAACCGCCACAGACCCAGGACAAGGACCAGCGTGAGCGCCACAAAGAGCGCGATGCCTTGGCCGGTGCCGGCGGCGAGCGACGAGCGCAGGACAATCGGCTGGGCAAAGAGAACCTCGGCGCCACCACCGTCCGCCGGGTGAAACCGCCCGCTTTCCAAGCGCAGCAGCTCCTCTCCGGCGAGATCCACGATCCGCGCTGCGCCCGGCCTGGCGTCTCCCGGTGGCCCCGGCGCGACGATGCGCAGTGCCCGGTAAGTGCCCGCAGGCAGAACGAATCGA
>JAYTML010000160.1:0-6569 GCA_043728655.1 Chthoniobacter sp.
CCGAGGTGATACTGGACGATCCCATCGCAGACCACAAACAGGGCACCGCAAATGACGGCGCCATCCAGCTTGACCACGAAGAGCTGAAATGCCGGCCCGAGGGTGCTCGCGAGCCGGGTGAAATAATCCGGCTCGAAGAAGTAGGTCTCCTGCGCGTTCACCCGGTGCATCGTCTCATGGTAGATACTGGTGAACTCGCCCAGATGTCGCAACTCGCCGTCGCGCTCGCAGACGAGGCCCTGGCGCCGGAGCTTGTTGATGCGCGTCCTGCGTGAGGGGCGATACCGCGACCACTGCTCTTCCGTCGGAATCGTGAGATCGATCGAGACCGTCTCGCCCCCTGGCTGGCATTCACCCAGCCCGTTCAGGATCCCCGCCTGAGCGATCAATGGGTGAAGCCGGGAAAACGCGCACAAGACGCGGCGTTTCACCATTTCCTCCGTCAGCGCCGCGTGAAAGTTTTTCACCACGGACGCAGGCAACTCCGCGTGCGAACTCAATGGGCCCGCGTAACCATAGACTGAAGTCGCGTCGCTCCATCCCTCTCCTCCCGGCGTCTCCACCGGACGCACGAGCAGCGGAAGCGCGACGGTGTAATCGCCCTCCCTATACGTGAAAAGCTGCGCCACCCCTTCCCCGCGCTCTTCCGCGAGGTGGTGATAGCCCGGCAGATGATAGAAATCATGCTGCGCAGTGCATGCGAGCACGTCCATCCACCCCCCGGCCTGATCGGTCCCCAGGACAGTCAACTCGCCGACCGGAGTGCCTGACTCGCCGGGTTCGCAAGGGTACTCAAACTTAGGCTGGTCGCTGGTCATAGTCTTTCTCGGTCGCCCGCCGCAGCGGTAGCGCTCATCTGCGCGGCGAGGGCCGCCTTTTTCCGGGTCTTGGGATGCAACCCAATGTCGTCAATCTCATCCAGCGTCTGCTCCAGCCGGACGCCGCTGGATCGGAGCACCTTCGCCAGCGTGCGCCAGAGAATCCGGGCATCGAGCCAAAGGCTCCAGTGATCCACGTACCACGCGTCGAGCTTCAGGCGCTCGCTGAAGGTGGCCACGTTTCTCCCATTGATCTGCGCCCAGCCCGTGATGCCCGGCATGACATCGTGCCGGCGCTGCTGCTCCGGCGTGTAGTGCGGCAGGTAGTCCATCAGCAGCGGCCTCGGCCCCACCAGCGACATCTCGCCGCGCACGACGTTCCAGAGCTGCGGCAGCTCATCGAGGCTGGTTTTCCGCAGGAAGCGGCCGATCTGCGTCAGCCGCTCGATGTCCGGCTTGAGATTCCCCTCACCGTCGCGCGCGTCAGTCATCGTGCGAAACTTCAGCACCGTGAAAGCCTGCCCGCGCAGTCCCGGCCGACGCTGGCGGAAGAGCACGGGACGGCCAAGCCCGGCGGCCACCACGACCCAGACGACGAGCATCACCGGCAGGAACAGCACAAATGCCGGAACTGCGAGAAGCAGATCGATGAGCCGTTTGCCGCGCTGGATGGATTGGTTCATTTCGTCAGGCCGCCGGGACGTTTGGAGCCGGCGCCAGCATGTCCAAAGCAGGAGTCGCGCGATAAGCGGGAAAGAAATCGTCGCGCGGCCGGGCACCACTGTGAAATCCGGACCAGGCGCCCGTCAGCGCGGCATACGCGGCGGCGTCATGCACGCGCCGGTAGGTGAAAAACCGCGCCCGCAGCGGAGAGAAGTTTGCCTTGAAATGAAACACGCCGTCCCCCTTTTGATAGCCGCCTCCCATGATCATGCGCTCCCTGCCCTGCCCGAGCGCCTGACAGATTGTTTCGTAAAGGTACACGTTCACCGGACGGACGTGCCCATACTCCCGGTCGGCCGCGGAGAGGTGCCAGTGGAGCTCCGTGCGGTCCTGAAAGAACAGGCCTCCCGCCACCACGCGCCCCTCATACTCGGCGAGGACGAAGAAGGCATTGGCCGCCATCGTTTCGAAAAACCCCAGGAAATACTCGAACGGATAGAAGTAGCGATCCGTCGCGTCCCGCCGCTCCATCGTCTGCGTGTAAAGCCGGTGGAACTCCCGCACGTCGTCGGTCGAAACCGCGCGGCGCACGCGCACCCCCGCGCGCTGGCCCTGCTTGGTCTGCCGCCGGGCATCGGAGGAAAACGAGCGGGTCCAGATCTCCTCCGCGGTCTTCGTCAGGTCCACGTAAACGATCTCACGGTTCACCTCGATGCAGTCAGTCTGCAGCAGTTCGCCCGAAATCCACGGGCTCAGATGCGCAAACTCCGCGATGATGCGCTCCTCCCGGCAGTGGCGTGCGAAAAGCTCCGGGAACTTTGGGACATCAGCGCCCTCGGGAATCCCGCCATTGAGCCACAGCGGCCCGCGATATTCCGTCGTGCAGGTGTCAAACCACGGCTCCTCGATGCCGCTCGCAAAGGGCAGCTTATGGGCGGGGCGCAGGAAGTACGGGTAGGCTGCGACCGGCGCTCCGTTTTCCACCACGAAGAGACGCCCCGGCCAGCCCGTCTCCCGCTCGCAGATTCGGACATACTCCAGGCTGCCGCTCACGCTGACATCGGCGGGCAGCACCGCTCGCCACCGGTCGGCGTCTGCGGTCGTGAGTGTGTAGGTTCCGATCATTTGTCCAAAGACGGTCTGACTAATTCCGGGAGTCAGGGAATCCGCGGCAGCCTATCGGCCGGATGACTCACCGGACATCCGCATCCCTCCGCACGGCGTGTCAGGAAATTCCCTAGCTGCCTGCAAGCGCCCCGCGCTCGCGGGCTGAAGACCTCGCGCACCCGCCGCAGCGCGCCACCGGGGAGGCGGCGCACGCAGCCGAGGAAATGGCTTTGCCAGTGGCCCCCGAAAGGAACGTAGCAGCGGACGGAATACCCGTCCTCGACCAGCCGGACCTGCAGGTCCGGGCGGACTCCGAAAAGCATCTGAAACTCAAACTTCTGGCGGTCGAGTCCCGCCTTCTCCGCGCAGTCTTTGGTCAGGGCGATGCTCCGGACATCGTGGGTGGCGATCGCCGCGTGGCACCCGCTGGCGAGCAGCGCTTCGATGTCGCGGTTGAAATGACCGTCGATGTCCTCCGCCGTTTTGTAGGCGACGGATGCCGGCTCCCAGTAGCCGCCCTTGACCAGCCGCACCCGCGACCGCCCTGCGATCACCCGCTCCAGATCGCCGCCCCGGTCACGCAGATAGGACTGGATCACGATGCCCACCGTGTCCGCTCCATATTCCGCCCGCGCCTCCTCAAACATCTCCAGCGTGCGCCCGACGTAAGGCGACTCCTCCATGTCGATGCGCACAAAATTCCCGACCTCCCGCGCGCAATCCAGCACCCGCCGGAGCTGGGCGCGGCAGAGGTCGTCGTCGATATCCATGCCGATCTGCGTGAGCTTGAGCGAAAGGTGGGAGCCGACCCGCTCGGCGTGGATGCGCCGCAGGGCCGCGATGGCAGCGTCGGCGGCGGCGATCGCTTCCGGCCGGCTGCGGACATGGGTGCCGACGTAGTTCAGCGTGCCCTGAATCCCACGCGCATTGAGCGCACGAACCGCCGCGATCCCCGTGTCGAGATTCTCCCCAGCGACGAATCGCCATGCCAGATCGCGAATCACCGGAGTGCTGATCACCGCCTTCCGAAAGAGTGAGTGACCAACTACCCAGCCGTAGAGTTTCCGGATCATCGTGCCCGCGGACTTCCTAGCTCCGCCGTATTTCCCGTGTCCACAATCTTTTGCGACTCCGCCTTCCGCGTCAGCAGCCATGCGACGAGGTCGGCGACCTGCTCGGGAGACATCATTCCGCCAAAGGCCGGCATCGCGGAAATGTGCAGGCTCTCGCGCTGGGTGATGAGCGCCTTTTCCACCCGCACAGGCTGGCCGGCCGCCTGTCCCAGCGTGAGATGGCGGTCCGTCTCGTCCCGCAGGATACCCGCGTAGCTCCTCCCGTCACGTGTGCTCACGCTCAGGAGCGAGAAGCCTTCGGTGATCGCGGCGTTCGGTTCGAGAATCGAGCGGACGAGGTGCTCGGGATCATTGCGCTCACCGATGCCCGACAGGTCCGGGCCGAACTGCCGGCCCTGCCCGTCCGCCCGGTGGCAGTTCGCGCAGCCAGCCGCCGTGAAAACCGCACGGCCGCGCCGCGGATCGCCGGTCGCGAGCGCAGCGAGCGCCTGCTCCACGGTCGTGGGCTGCGGCCGCGCCTGGAGGACGACGGTCGGCGCGGGCTCGCCGGTGCGTTTCGTGAACACAGCTTCGGCGGGCTCGCCGATGGACTTGTGCTCCACGAACAGCGCGGCTTTCACCGTGGTGGTGGTCTTCAGGACGAGCGATGTGGATTCGGGGAAAAGCGGCGACTGCTCCGTCGGCATGGAGCCGTCGAGCGTGTAGTGGATGGCGGACGGCTTGATGCCGGGCGTGAGGAAGACCGTCACCTCGCGCTCAAATTCGCCGGGCTGCGGCTCGAAGGTGATGAAGGGATTGCCGCTGCGCTTCGCCAGCCAGAGCGCGGCGACCTCGGTGGTGGCGGGATCGGTGATGAGCGCCGTCGCGTCGTCGGGGCTGATCTGGCCGAGGTCGGCGAGCGCGAGCAGCGCGGAGCGGCGCACGCCGTCGCGCGGATCTTTGAGCATCGCGCGGAGCGCGTCCGCGCCGGCGAGGTCGCGCAGCGCGCCCCAGGCGGAGTAGAAGGTGAGCCGGTCGGCTTCAGACGCGGCGAGGGCTTTCAGCGCATCGAGCGACCGGGCGTCGCGCGCCTGCCGGATGGCCTGCACGGCGGCAAATCGGATGCGCGGCTCGGGGTCGCGGAGCGCTTCGGCGACGGCGTCGGGCAGCGGGCGGGAGCGTTCGCCGAGGATATGCAGCACCTGGAGCCGGCGGTTGAGCGAAGAGTCGCGGTTGAATGCGGGCGGCTCGCCCATTCGCCCGAGCGTCCACAGCGCCCACGTCTCCTGCGCCATCGGCAGGCCGGGCGTTTCGAGCAGCCGCAGCAGATCCGCTTTCACCGCCGCACCGCGCCGCACCAGCTCATCCTGCGCGTCCGTGCGCCATGCGGGGACGTGGCTGCCGAGGTCTTCGGCGAGTTCGGCAAAGCTCCACTGCTCCAGCGGCCGCTCGCGGTTCGGCGTGCGCCACTTCAGCAGCGGCGCGTCTTTCCACGCGATGTGGAAGACGCGGCCTTCGAGCGCGTCCGTCTTCCCGAGGAGACCGCGCACGAGTTTTTGCGGGCGGTTGTACATCTTGCTCCAGCCGAGCACCCACAGTGCGCCGTCCGGCCCGGCTTCCATGTCGGTCGGGCGAAACAGCGAGTTGCCGGCGGTGGCGAACTCTTTCCACGCGCCCCCCTCCGGCTGCATGAGCGCGCCGTCCCAGTGCGGCCGATAGACGAAGGTCGTCTTGCGCAGCCAGTCGTTCATGAACCAGACGCCGCGCCACTCGGGCGGAAACTGCGGCGCGTCGTAGAAGACCACGCCCGTGCCCGAGCCGTCGAAGATCGGGCCGCTGACGGGCACCGTCGGCGGATTCCGCTCGCCGGTCCAGTGCGCGCTCCAGCCGTGTCCCCAGCCGAAGTGCGCGCCCTCGAACGGCATCACGATCCGGTCTCCTTCGTGCTGGTCGTTGTCGGTGCCGAGCCAGTTGAAGCCGCTGTCGAAGACGATGTCGAAGGGATTGCGCAGGCCGCGCGCGACGATCTCCAGATTCGCGCCCAGGTCGTCGCAGCGCAGGAATCCGCCCTCGCGGCCCCAGTCGTCATTCGGGTCCTGATAGGCGTGCTGGTATCCGCCTTTTTTGAAGGTCTGCGGCGGCGGGAAATCCGGCGTCCCATCCGGCGCGCTCACGCCCCACAGGTCGCGGAACGGCTTTGGCGCGATGCGCCCCGGCTGCGTCAGGCCTTTCGAGTTCCCCTTCGTCATGTAGAGCTTTCCATCGGGAGCCCAGATCAGCCCGTGCAGCCCGTGCTCGAGATTTCCGAGGTCGGTGTAAACGCGGACGTATTCGTCCGCCTCGTCGTCGCCGTCGAGGTCGCGCGCGATGGTGAGGTCGGGCGCATTCGCGATCCATAGATCCCGCCCGTGCCACGCCATGCCCTGGATCGAGTTCAGGCCGGTGGCGAAATCTTTCGTCCTGTCCGCTGTGCCGTCGCCATCCGAGTCGAGCAGGACGACGACGCGGTCGCCGGCCGTCTCGGGCTTCGGCATGCGGTACTGCGGGCCCATGCCGACGAAGAGCCGTCCCTTCCGGTCAAAGGCCATCGCGCTGGGGTTGCCCACGAGCGGCTCTTTCGCGAAAAGCGTCACCTCGAAACCCGCCGGCACCTGCGGCATGGCCGCATCGTCAATCTGCGAGGAATCGGAAGGATGCGTGTAGTAAAGGATCGCGGCACCGAGCACGCCAAGCGTGAGGGTGGCCAGGAGGAGTTTTCGTTTGCTGATTCTTACGGCTTGCATGGGTGCATCGTCCGCGACTGTCCGTTCACGCCGGGCTCTCTCTAGGTATCGAGAAAGCCCTCCTTCCCCGCGAGCTGCCCGGGCGTCGCCGCGGAAACTTCGTCTGCTGCGGGCCGCGTCGGACAGCGGTACGCGGGGAAAAATCC
>JAYTML010000161.1:0-2287 GCA_043728655.1 Chthoniobacter sp.
GTCGCCCGCGCGCGGCGGCGCGGCGGCGAGACTGAGAAAAGGAATCGCCAGCTCGGCGGTCCACGCGGTGTCCGTCTTTGTCACCGCCGTGCGCAGCCCCTCGCAGCGCCACGCGAAATCCTTCGTGTAGCCGCTCCGGTTCCGCCGCAGGACGAGATCGAGCACGGCATTGAGCGGATTCACCTCGATCTCGAAATAACCCTCCAGATCGCCAGCCGGATCGAGGAACACCTCCACGACTTCCTCCTCGTAAAGCGGCGCGTCGCGCTCCGTCAGCGTCGCCCAGACGGCGGTATCGCTCGCGTGAAAAAGCACCCGCAGTTCCTCCGCATCCCACGCCAGCCGGACGCTGGTCGCCTGCTGCGGCTCCGCGCCGGATACGATCTCGCGAAAGCCCGCCGACGGGCGTTCCCGCCAAAACTCCGACCCCGCATTCGCATCCATCGGGCCGGCTTCCCCCCGCGAACAACGAAGCCTCGGCAGCTCCATCGCCCCATCGCCAGATCTCGGAGTCGCCAAATTCCTACAGCGGGGACTTCATCGATAAAATCATCGCCACCGCCCCGAGGAACACGAGCATCGCCAGCACCGAAAAGCCGATGATCGCCTTGCCGACCGGATCCTTCTTTTGCTTCTTGGTCTGGAAGGGCGACGCGTTGGCAAAATTCTTCGGGCGCATGCTCGATGACGCCGGCACCGTCCCCAATCCCTCCGCCGCAGGCATCGCCCGCGCCTCCGCCGGGTTCTCGGACTCGTAGCTCGCCTCGATATTGCCAAAAATGATCCGGTCGCCCGCCTGCATGCGCCGGCCCTCGCCCTCGGGAATCTCGCGGCCGTTCAGCTGGGTGCCATTCGTCGAGCCGAGGTCGGTCACGATGTAGTCCCCGCTTTCATCGAGCGTCAGCTCGGCGTGGTGGCTGGAGACCGAGGCGTCCTCGATCTGCAGCGCATTGTCCGCGAGGCGGCCGACGGTGATCGTCGCTTCGGCGAGTTCGTGCACGGCTTCGGTGCCGTCGGGGAGGGAAACGAGAAGTTTTGGCATGGCGGTGGGCGGGAAGCTAGCGACCTCAGCGGGCGTCTTCAATGAGTTTGGCAAACTGCGGGAAAAAATAGCTGGCGTCATTCGGGCCGGGCGCCGCCTCGGGATGATACTGCACGCTGAAAACCGGCAGCGACTTGTGCCGCAGCCCCTCGACCGTGTGGTCGTTCAGATTGATGTGCGAAACCTCGACATCGGCGGGCAGCGAATCCGCATCGACCGCAAAGCCGTGATTCTGCGAGGTGATGGACACCTGCCCCGTCGCCAGATCCTTCACCGGCTGATTGCCGCCGCGATGCCCGAACTTGAGCTTGAAGGTCTTCCCGCCCACCGCATAGGCGAGCATCTGATGGCCGAGACAGATGCCGAAGATCGGCGTCCGGCCCATCAGCCCGCGGATGCTTTCGTGGACATACGTGAGCGCCGCTGGGTCGCCGGGGCCGTTGGAAAGGAATACGCCGTCCGGCTTGAGCGCCAGCACATCGGCGGCACTCGTCGTCGCGGGCACGACCTGCACTTTGAATCCCTCCTGCCGCAGCCGCCGCAGGATGTTCCGCTTCATCCCGAAGTCGTAGGCCACGATGTGATGCTTCACCGGCGGCAGCTTGGTGAAAACCTCGCCGTCCTCGGTCACCTGCGTGTTCGCTCCGTCGCCTTTCACGATCGTCCAGGCGCGGCTCTCCGTGTCGTCCGGGTCCCACGCGTACGCCGCGGCTGGCGTCACCTCTTTCACAAAATCCGAACCCGCCATCGGCGGCGCCTGCAGCGCCCGCTCGACCGCCTCCTCGGGCGTGATGTCCTCGCTCGTCAGGCAGCCGCGCATCGCCCCGCGCGAGCGCAGGTGCTTTGTCAGCGCCCGCGTGTCGATGCCCTGGATGCCGGGGATGCCCCACGTTTTCAGATACTCGTCGAGCGTGCCGCGCGACCGCCAGTTGCTCGCCACCGGGCTCAGTTCCTCGATCACAAAGCCGCGCACATGCACCGCCGAGCTTTCGTCATCGAGCGGGTTCACGCCGTAGTTGCCGATCTGCGGCGCGGTCATCGCCACGATCTGCCCGCGGTAGGAGGGGTCCGTCAGCACCTCCTGATAGCCGCTCATCGAGGTGTTAAAGCAGACTTCGCCGACCGAGGAGACGGTCGCGCCAAAGGATTCGCCGATAAAAAACCGGCCGTCTTCGAGGGCAAGGATTGCGCGCATGATGGGCCGAGACTTCTAGGGGCAAACCGGCAAATCCCAAATCGAAATCC
>JAYTML010000162.1:0-12464 GCA_043728655.1 Chthoniobacter sp.
GCGGCGAAGTCCTCCAACCGGGTGATCACGCTCACCGGCGTCGGCATGGAGCTCGGTGGGCGGGTGCTTTTCGACGACGTGAATCTCGACCTGCCCATCGGCCAACGGCTCGGCATCGTGGGGCGCAACGGGGTGGGCAAGTCCACGCTCCTCAAGATCATCATGAGCGAACTGGTGCCGACGCACGGCAAGGTCGAGATCGGCGCGCGCACGCAGATCAATTACGTGGACCAGAACCGCCTGGTGCTGGACGAAGACAAGACCGTCTGGGAGGAAGTCGGCGAGGGCAGCGAGCATCTGCGGCTCGGTGACGAAACGATTTCGCTGCGCGCCTATCTGCGGCGGTTCCTTTTCACCGACGACCGGATCAATTCCAAAATCCGCCTGCTCAGCGGCGGCGAGCGCAGCCGCGTGATTTTGGCGAAGGTCCTCAAGCGGGGCGGCAACGTGCTCATCCTCGACGAGCCGACGAACGACCTCGATCTCGCCACGCTGCGCCTGCTGGAGGAGGCGCTCGTGTTCTTCAAAGGCAGCCTCATCGTGGTCAGCCACGACCGCTATTTCCTCAACCGCGTCTGCACCCACACGCTCGCGTTTGAAGGCGACGGCGTGGTCACGATGAATGCCGGCGCCTACGACTACTACCTGGAAAAACGCGCCGCCCGCCTGGCCGCGCCCGCGCCGGTCGCCAAGGCAAAGGCCGCGCCCGTCGTGAAGGCGGAAAAGGCCCGCAAGCTCAGCTACAAGGAGACGCGCGAGCTGGAGACGATCGAGGCCGAAATCCTTGCCGCCGAGGAGAAGGTCGTGCTCATGGAAACCGCGCTGGCGGCCCCGGATTTTTTCGCCAAGCACGGGCACAATTGGGAGGCGCTGGAGGCGCAGCTCGAAGCCGCCAAGAAACGCGTGCCGCAGCTCTACGCGCGGTGGGAGGAGCTGGTGCAGATCAGGAACGGCGCGTAGCGCGCCCTCCCGGGAAATTACTTCGCCGCCAGCGCGTCCTCGATCGCCTTTGTCAGCTCAGGCGAATCCGGCGTCACCTTCGAGTCAAAGCGCGCGAGGATCTTCCCGTCGCGGCCGATCAGGAACTTTCCGAAGTTCCATTTCACCGGCCCGGGCACCGGCGACTCCGCGCCGGTCAGCGCCGAGTAGAGCGGGTGCTGCTCGTCGCCTTTGACATGCAGCTTGTCGAAAAGCGGGAACGTCACGTCGAACTTCGACGAGCAGAACTCCTTGATCTCCGCGGTCGTCCCCGGCTCCTGGGAGCCGAAGTCATTGCACGGAAAGCCGAGCACCATCAGCCCCTGCTCCCTGTATTTGCGCCATGTCGCCTCCAGCCCGGTGTACTGCTTCGTGAAGCCGCACTTCGACGCCACGTTGACGATCAGCAGCGGCTTGCCCGCGTAGGTCTTGAGCGTCGTGTCCTTCCCGTCGATGTCCTTGAGCGGCACGGTGTAGATTTTCGTGTCGTCGGCAAAAAGGGAGGCGGCCATGAGCAGGGTGCAGCAGGTGGTGAGGAGGAGACTGAGGGTTTTCATAGGACGGGAGCGGCGAGTGGCTGGAAAGCGGTCAGCGGGTGACCGTGGTCCTGCCCTTCGCGTCGGGGTCGCGCAGCGAAACCGAGGACCACGATTGAAACTTCATGCTGTCCTGCTTGTGCGGGCCGACCTTGTCCGCGGCGTCCGGCAGCCCGGCGGACAGGATGCTGCCCTTCAATGAGTGCGCCGCGCCCGGATCGGCGGGGATGACCGTCGGCCCCGCTGCGATCGGGCTGAGCCGCGCGGTGGCCTCAGGCTTCGCCGGAGTCAGCGCCGTTTTCACCGCAGGCGCGGCGCTGGCGATGATGACGGGCGGCGCCGGCACATACTTGCGCAGCTTCGGCAGCTTGGCGGCGATGATGTTCACCGACGTGCCGAGCGGCACATGGTCGAAAACCTCAATCACATCCTGCGACCGCATGCGGATGCAGCCCCAGCTCACCGGCTGGCCGAGGCGCTTCTCCTCCGGCGTCCCGTGGATGTAGATGCCGCGCGCCTTGGCATTGCGGTTCTCCGCGTCGATCCCCTCGAGCCACAGGATGCGCGTCACGATCGGGTCGCGCCCCGCCGCGTTCACCGCCAGCACCTCGCCGGTTGCCGAGCGACCCTTGAGCACCGCGCCGCTCACGAGCGCATCGCCCACCTTGTCGCACACCTTCAGATGCCCGAGCGGCGTCTTGTAGCTGCCAAAGGAATCGCCCAGCCCGAACTTCGACGTGGAGATGCGGTACTTCGCCACCAGCCCGCCCTCGCGCAACACGACGAGCCGCTGCTCGGCCACACTGATGACGACTTCGAGCGGAGGCGGCACCGCGATTTCCAGCGCCTGTCCCCGGATGGAAAGCAGGCACGCCAGCGCTCCCAGACACAGTTTTGAGCGGACGAGGTTTCTCTGCACGGGCGCAGACTGAATCCTTTTCGCCCCGGTGTGGCAATGCTGGAATGCGCCAGCGCGTTCACCCCGCGTGAACGCCAGCACCCGGATCGCTCCGCGTCCGAAAGACCGGATCCTGTGGCGCGACCCGCAAAGTGAGCCGGACCGGCGGCGCCACAGCGGCAGCCGGCACCGTGGAAATGGGCGGCATCGCCGGATCAGCGTGGCCGGGGAAATGCGGGTGTCCAAAATGGGCGGTGAACTTTTCGCGGAAATGCAACTCGGTGAATGTTTACCGCGTTTTGGCGGGCTGGCACCGGTGCTGCTATCTCCCGCTGCAGAAGGCGACGCTCCCCGTCCCGAAGCATCGCTAAAATAGAACACCCAAAAGACCCAATGATGAAATCACCCCACACCCTCGGCCGCCTCCTTTCAGGACTGCTCCTGATTACAGCCGGAACCACCCACGCCAGCCTCATCCTGAATGAGAACTTCAATAGCTACATCGGCAATTACAACAATCAGCAGTATGATTCGGGATTGAATGTCTCGTTTGGCGGCACCGTCGCCGGCTGGAACGGCAGCGGAGAAGGTGCAATTCATGCGGTGAATCTCAACGGGACGGGAAACTTCGCCGCGATGTTTTACCGGGACAACGTGATCACTCTCGCACTTCCGATCGCAGCGAATGATCTGGGCGTCGGCTATACCGTAGCCTTCGATGCCGGTCCTGCCGTTTACGCCTACGCCATCCAGCAAACCACAGCGGCCGATGGTCTCATTGTCGAGATTTTGCGGGGGAACAACTCCGTCCTGTCGCAGTTCACCTTCATGCCCGGAGCATGGGCGGGATCTGAGACGCTGGTTCCATCCAGTTTCCAATACACGGGGGATGGCAGCGGGGGTATCAGCGTTCGTATCCAAACGGTGCGACCCACTGCTGATGCCTTTGGCGGCGCAATCGACAATCTCAGTGTCAGCAGCGTCCCGGAGCCCACGACCACCCTGCTGGCTATCGGATCGGGAGCCATGCTCCTGCTCCGGAGGCGTCGCGCTACCGTCTGACACGCTCATAGAGCATTTTTCCGCAACCCGACTGCCCGCCCTTGCGCTGGGCAGTCGGGTTTTGCGCGACTGGATGCGGCGCCTTCCTTTGCCTGCGCTCACGGGAAAAAAGCGGCTGGGCGGCTGCCTCGCTCTATTCGTACCGCAGCGATTCGATGGGGTCGAGGTGCGCGGCTTTGTAGGCGGGGTAGCTGCCGAAGACCACGCCGATCACCGAGCAGATGACGAGGCCGATGACGGCCCAATCGACCGGGAAGGCCGGCGGGAGCTTGAGCAGGTAGATGGCGAGGGCGTTCGCGCCGGCCATGCCGAGGATGACGCCGAGCACGCCGCCGATCTCGCAGAGCACGATGGCCTCGATGATGAATTGCGTCATGATGTTGCGCTTCTTTGCGCCGACCGCGCGGCGGATGCCGATCTCACGCGTGCGCTCGGTCACGGAGACGAGCATGATATTCATGATCCCCACGCCGGCGGCGAGGAGGGCGATGCCGCTGACCAGAGAGAGCCCGGTGCGGACGGCGAAGGTGACGGTCTGGAACTGTTTGATCATCGAGTCGCTGGAGAGCATCTCGAAGTCGTCCTCCTCGCCCGGCGGCACCTTGCGGATCGCGCGCAGGAGGCCTCGCGCCTGCTCCATGGTGTCGTCAATCGCCGCGGGATCGTGCGCCTGGACGCTGATGCTGATCTGCCGGCGGCGGCCGTAGCGGTTCAGCCCGGTGGTGAGCGGGATGATCGCCTGGCCGCGTGTGTCGTCGGTGGATGCCGAGCGCTCGAAGACGCCGACGACCGTGTAGCTGATGGCCTCGACCTTCACGCGCTGGCCCACCGCGCCGCCCAGCGGGAAGAGCGTCTTCGCGACATCGGCGCTGACCACGCAGATTTCGCGGGCACTTTCCACGTCGGATTCGAGCAGCGCGCGGCCTTCGGTGATGTTCCAGTTATTCGTCGCGAAGGTGCCGGGCGTCGCGCCCTCGACGGAGGCATTTGGCGGCGTCCTGTCGTAGCGTGACGTGATCTCACCGTTCCAGAAGTCCGTCTGCAACCCGACCGCCGGCGCAAACACGGCCTTCTTTTTGAAAGCCGTCGCCTGCGCGAAAGTGATGTCCTTTCGCCGGTGGAATTTCATGAAGCCCTCGGGCCCGCCGAAGTAGGCGCCGGGCATTTTCTGGATCATGAAAGTCCGGCTGCCGAGCGAGCCGAGTTCCCGCTCGATGTTGTTCTGCATCGCGCGCATCGCCGTCATCACGAGGATGATCGAGAACACGCCCACCAGCACGCCAAGCAGCGTGAGCGCGGAGCGCAGCTTGTGCGTGGCGAGCGCACCCAGCGCCATGCGGAAACTCTCACCCAGCTCTGCGAGAAGGCGTTTCATGGCTCACTCATTTCTCAGCGCATCCACCGGGCTCATGCGGGCTGCGCGCCAGGCAGGGAGGAAGCCGGCGACGATGCCGGTGACGATGGCCACGGAGAGCGCGAGGAGGATCACCGAGGGCGAAAGCGCGACGCGCATGGCGGGGAGAAACTGCCGCGCGACCTCGACAAGTCCCGCGGCGAGCGCGAGGGCGATGACGCCGCCGAGCAGGCAGATGCTGGCTGCCTCGATGAGGAACTGCAGCAGGATCGTGCGGCGTTTCGCGCCGATGGCCTTGCGGATGCCGATCTCGTGGGTGCGCTCGGCCACGGAGACAAACATGATGTTCATGATCCCGATGCCGCCCACGAAGAGCGACAGCCCGGTGATGAAAAACCCCGAGGTCGCGATGACGCGCGACACTTTCCCAAACTGCGCGATGAGCTGCTCCTGTTGGTTGATGGCGAAGTCGTCGTCCTGACCCGGCGGCACCCGGCGGATCTTGCGCAGCAGTCCGCGCAGTTCCTCCTTTGCCGCCTCGACGCTCGAGGGATCGCCCACTTTCACCTGGATCGTGCAGCTCGGATCCCAGCGGAAACCGCGGAACATTTTTCCGATCGGGATGATGACCTGGTTGTCCAGGCTCATCTTGCCGAGCACGCTGCCGCGTTTCTCCAGCACGCCGATGACTTCGAGCGACTCGCTGCCCGCGCGGATTCTCTGGCCGAGCGGCGACTCGTTGAGGAAGAGCTTTTCCGCCACGTCCCAGCCGACCACGCACAGGTCACGGTTCGCGCCCGCCTCCGCCTTCGTGAGAAAACGGCCCGCGATGAGGGTGACGCCGCCGGTGATGAGGAACTGCTCATTCGTGCCGATAAGCATGACCATGCCGGAGCTGCGGTTCTTGTACCGCACGGATTCGATGCCGTGCATCACGGTCGGGGCGACACCCGCGGCCATGTTCATCCCCTGCTCGACGGCGCGCACCTGCGGCAGCGTGATTTTGCTGCGCTTGGCGATCGAGTCCCAGCGTGTGTTCGAGCCGATGAACCACTCGCGCTGATCCACGTAGAGCACGTCGGTTCCGATGAACGAGATGGCATCGCGGAACGCGCCATCGAGCGCCTCCATCGCCGTGGCCATAAGCGTGACGGTGACGATGCCGATGACGATGCCGAGTGTGGTGAGCACCGAGCGCAGGAGGTTCGCGCGGATCGCCTCCGCGGAAATGCGGGTGCCCTCCGTGATCTCGGAGAGGAGCTTCATGCGGCGCGCGGGCCGACCGTTTCATCGCTCGCGACGAGGCCGTCGCGGATGCGGATGATGCGCTGCGCGTGACGCGCGACGTGCTCCTCGTGGGTCACGACGATGAGGGTGTTCCCCTTGTCGGCGAGGCTTTGGAAGAGCTCGAGGATCTCCTCGCCGGTGCGGGTGTCGAGGTTCCCGGTGGGTTCGTCAGCGAGGAGGATGGAGGGCTTGTTCACGAGGGCCCGGGCGACGGCCACGCGCTGGCGCTGGCCACCGGACATTTCATTGGGACGATGCGTGACGCGGTCGGCGAGACCGACATCGCGCAGCGCGGCGAGCGCGACCTCGTGGCGCTCGTGGAGGCTCATGCCGGCGTAGATGAGCGGCAGCTCTACATTGCGAAGCGCAGTGGACCGGGCGAGCAGGTTGAAGGTCTGGAAGACAAAGCCGATCTCGCGGTTGCGGATTTCGGCGAGCTCGTTGTCGTCCATCTCGCCCACGCTGTGGCCGTTCAGCTCGTAGGTGCCGGAGGACGGCGTATCGAGGCAGCCGAGCAGGTTCATCAGCGTGGATTTGCCGGAGCCGCTCGGCCCCATGATCGCCACGTACTCCCCGCGCGCGATGGTGAGCGAGACGCCACGGAGCGCATGCACGGTCTCGCTGCCCATCTCGTAAGAGCGGCAGATCGAGTCGAGGCGGATGAGGCTCACTTCGGCTCCTTGCCCGTCTTCGCCGCGTCGGCCCCGACCTGCACTTTCTTCCCGTCCTCGAGATCCTTGCTGATCGCCTTGTAGCCGCCTGAGACGATCTGCTGCCCCTCGCTCAGCCCGGACTCGATCTCGAAAAAATCGCTGTCGCTGATTCCCGTCTTCACCGGCACTTTTTTTACGTGGTCGCCCTCCAGCGCGAAGACCACCTCCGCCGGCTTCACCGGTTCCGCGGGTTTTCCGTCCGCCGGTTTCGCGATCATCGCGCTGCCCACCGGCAGCCGCGTCGTCACGCTCTGGATCGGCACGGCGAGCACGCCTTTGCGCGAGCGCGTCTCGATCTCCGCCGTGACGGACATCCCCGGACGAAACGCCTCCCGGTCCTCGACGCGAATCTTCACCTCAAACTTCGGCGCCTCCTGCTGCTGCTGGCTGCTGGCCGCCGCCTGATTCGCGGACGAGCCTTTCGATGCATTCGCGATCGCCGTCACCGTCCCCTTGAACTTCCGGTCGCGAAACGCATCCACTTCCAGCCGCGCCGTCTGGCCCACGGCGATCAGCACCACGTCGATCTCGCCGATGTCCACGCGCGCCTCCATCTCATCAAGCCTCGCGATCGTCATCATCTCCGTGCCCATGTTGAAAGAGGTGCCCAGCACCCTCTCGCCGAGCTGCGACTTGAGCTTCGTCACCGTCCCGTCGATCGGCGAGCGGATGGTAGTCTTCGCGAGATCGTCATTCGCCTTGTCGAGGGCGAAGCGCGCCTGATCCGTCTGGTTCGCCGAATTTTCCAGCCGCAGCCGCGCCACCTCGAAGTGCGTCTTGAACTCCATCAGCACGCTCTCCGAGATCAGCTTCGACTTGGACAGCTCCTCGTTGCGCCGGAAATCCGACTCCGCCTTTTGCAGCTCCGCCTCCGCCTGGCTCCGGCTGCCGAGCGCAAATTTGTAGCTGGCCGCCGCCGAGTTGCTGCCGGCCTGGTAGTTGTCCGGCTTGATCTGGAGCAGCAGGTCGCCTTTTTTTACGAGCTGCCCCTCGACCACCGGCAGCGCGATGATTTCCCCCGCCACCTCCGGGCTGATCATCACCTGCGTCACCGGCTGGATGCGGCCGTTCGCGACCACAGTTTCCGTCAGGTCGCGCCGCGTCACCTTCTCGACCTGCACCATCGTCACGTCGTCCGGCTTGCGCAGGTAGTGGAAAGCGAGCCCGCCCCCAGCCGCGACCGCTACGAGAAGCGCGACGAGCCACTTCCGGCTGCGGCGTTTCTTTGGTCTCTGCATGCTGGGAAAAGCGGCTGGGCGTCCTTTCAAATGTCCGCCGATCACTCCCGGAAGTTTTTGAAGCCTAGCGTTACTTCAAAGTCGCGACCGCGGCAGAAGGCGATGACCTCCTGGAGTTCGTCGCGCTTCTTGCCCGTCACGCGGATCTGCCGCTCCTGCAGGGTGCTCTGCACCTTGAAATCCCCGGCCTTGATCGCCTTCACGATCTCCTTCGCCTTCTCGCCGTCGAGGCCCTGCTTGATGACAAAGTCCTGGGTGGCGTGGCCGAGCGGCGAGATCACGGGATCCTTCCGCTCCACGTTGCGGAGGTCGATGTTCCGCTTCGCCAGCTTGCCGACCACGAGTTCATGCAGGCTTTTCAGCCGCGTGCCGTCCTCGGCCTTGAGCTCGATCTTCGAATCCTTCTCGTTCCAGTCGATGGACGCCGGGCTGCCTTTGAAATCAAACCGCGTCGCCAGTTCCTTTCGCGCCTGGTTGATGGCGTTGTCGATTTCCTGTTTGTCGATTTCCGAGACGATGTCGAAGGAGGGCATGGGTGGGGAGGATAGCTGCGAAGTCCGCGCGGGAGCAAACACCCTGAATCCGGGATTTGTAACCACGGATTTCACGGATGGCACGGATGCTCAGGAATCCGCTTTGTGATGACTTCGCGATCAAGTGCTGAGTGCCAAAACCTGCCAGCCCAGCCTCTTTTTTCCAATCCGTGCGATCTGTGGAATCCGTGGTCCTTCCGGTCCTCGGACGCAGATCACCGCTCGAGGCGCGGGACGATCTTCGCGCGCCAGACGGGCTTTGAGAGCGAGTCGGTCGCGGTGTATTCAAAAAGTTTGCTGACGGGAAACAGGAGCACGCCTGGCAATCCCTGGGCATTGATCCGCATGTCGAAGTCCATCCTGTCGTCGATGAAGAAAAGATTCCCGTGGCCGATCATGCTGAAGCCCTTTCCCTCGACCACGAGGTCTTTGCTCGAGATCACGCCGTCCTTGATGGTGAAGGTGGACGTGCCCTTTCGCGCCACGTCGTGACCCATGCCGGGGACGATGCCATTGAGCACGCCGGAGAGCGGGCCGAGGAAGGGGATGGCGAAGATATTGCCGTCCGTGACAGCGACGTCGCCGCGGCCTTCCATCGTGCGGGCGTCCTCGCCGCGTCCGGTGAAATCGTAGGTCATGTCCAGTTTCCCGCGGGAGTCGTTGTAGTTGAAAAAGAGCCGGGTCACGCTGGCGAAATCGACGTTATCCAGCGCGAGGTGGGCGCTGTGGGAGGGCCGGTTTTTTGCGAGCGAGATGTCCGCGTCGCCGCTGACGGCGCCGCCGAAGAGTCGCGCATCGAGGTCCGAGATCCGCATGTGGTCGGGTGTGAAGAGGAGCTTTCCGCTGA
The DNA here is from genome assembly GCA_043728655.1 of Chthoniobacter sp. Taxonomy (GTDB): domain Bacteria; phylum Verrucomicrobiota; class Verrucomicrobiia; order Chthoniobacterales; family Chthoniobacteraceae; genus Chthoniobacter. The sequence goes on from JAYTML010000162.1 coordinate 9,447, forward strand.
GCTGCGGGAAGCTGAGGTTCTTTTTCAAAAAGGTGTAGTCCATCCCGGCCGGCGCTTTCACATCGATCGCGAGCCGCGTGGTCTTGCCGCCTTTCGCGTGGATGAGGCCGTCGATGAAAAGGTTCGGCGGCTGGCGGGGGAAGCGGTAGGGCAGCACGTCTTTGACGAGCTTTGGCTCGATCCACAGCATGACCTCCGCCGGGTTCACGGCGCCCTTGATCTTGTCGAGCCGTACCTCGTCACGGCGGAAGTCGAAATACAGTCCGCCACCGCCGCCGCCTTCCGCCCGTTGGACGCGGAAGGGCGCCAGCGAGAAGACGCGGTTCTCGTAATGGAGCGTGGCATTCAGGCTCTCGGCGGCGACTCCGCGGAAGCTCGCGGGGCCGAGCTTCACCTCGCCGTGGACGATCAGCGCATCAATCGTGGGCGCCGTGCCGTGGGCTTCGAGCGTGAGTTCCGGCGGACGCGGAAACTCGAACTGCGCGAGCGCCTCGCCCGGCGGGCCGGAGACGAGGGGGCGCAGCGCCTTGGGATTCATGTCACTCCTCAGCCGTGCGCGGAAGTCGCCGGGCAACTGCTGCACGTCAGCGGTGATGGCGCCGGTGCGATGCGCGATGCGGATGTCGCGCACGGTCCAGCGGGCGCCGTCCGATGAAAAATCCGCGCTGGCGCTTTCAAAGACCACGGACCGGCAGGCGAACTTGCCGAGCGAGACGCGGCCGATGACTTGCGCGGTGAAAGTTTCGCCCAGACCCAGTTCGGCGCGCGCCTCGATGGTGGGCGGGGTGTAAAAGACCGCCTCGTCGAGCGCGGGAAACGCGCCGAATGCGCGCAGCAGCGCGGGAGTGTCGAGCGTCGAGTGCATGCGCAGGCTGGCGGTTTTCGCGGCGGGTTCGATCACGCCGGTGAGCCGCAGTTCGCCGGCGGCATCGCGGGCGGTGAGTTCCTTGAGATCGAGCACGCCGTCGCGGAATTCCGCCGCGAGGCGGAGGCTTTGCAGCAGGTAGCTGTTCCGCCGGATTTTTTCGCCAGCCACGGAGATGGCGACGGAGATTTTCTCCGGGTGCGAGAGGTCGCCGCTGAAATTGAGGCTCACGACCGGCGGCCCGGCCTCGAATTTCAGCGCCGCGATTTCCCGCGAAACCGCCTCGAAGAGCGCAGTCGGCGGCGGGCGCTGTTCATCCGGCTGTTTGCCAAAATCCGGCGGATTGATCAGTCGCCCGGCAGCCTGGACGCGGATGCCAAAGACCTCGGCCTCGGCGTTCGCGAGGTAGATCTGCTGCGGCGGGAGAAAGAGCCGCGCGTTCAGTTTCGCGATCTCGATCCGCTGCCCGCGCGATTTCGACGGATCGAGCCGCAGCGAGAGGTGGGCATCGCGCAGGTCGAGCGCGTCGAGAAAGGGCCTGCCGCGGGCGAGGTTCGCGTAGTTCACCTGGAGGACGACCTCGTCGATGTACGCGACGGTGCGGCGGCGCTCCTCGGTTTCATAGATGCGCACTTCCTTTGCCACGAGGCCGCGCAGCGGCTCGAGCGTGAGGCGGCGCAGCGAGACCTCGACGCCGCGCTTGCGCAGTTCGCGGGTAACCAGCTCGCGCCACTTGTTCGTGAAGCCTTTGTCGTAGGCGTACCACCCCGCACCGAGCAGCGTCGCGAGGACGAGCGCTAGGAGGATGAGGAACACGCGGCGCATGGAGAAAGTGACGGGTGACAGGCGGCTGGTGACAAGTCGATTCGCGCCGGACTTGTTGCAGGGCACGCACACTGCTTTAGTTTCACTCCCGATGATTAAAGCCAATTGTCGGGAACGTTTCACGGCGGCGGATTTCGATTTCGTCGTCCAAACCCTCGCTCGCTCCGAGCGGGATTCCGTAACCCTGGTGGACCTGCTGACCGACGCGGAAGCGCGCGACTCGATCCTCGACAGCCCGCGCCTCGTGGAGTCCGTGCTGGCGCAGCAGGGCACGCTGGGCATTTCGCCGCAGTTGTATTTTTACGTTTTGATCCGGCATGTCCTGAAATCGACAGGCCTCACCGACCGCGGCGTGAGCGACTACCTCGCCTCGCTGCTGGAGACTTTTTCCCAAACTGCGCGGATGAAGTCGCCCGCGGACGGCAACACGAATCCGGTGCAGTACGTCTCCGACATGCTCATCGCGCTGCAGAAGGCGTCGCCGGAGCAGACATTCCTCATCCGCGCTCACGTCGGGAATTACGCGCTCTTCATCACCGGGATTTTCCACGAGACGGTGGAGCGGCGGAGCCAGCGGGGAGCGCCGGACGTGAGCTTTTACGAGGATGTGGGGAGCGCCAGTTTCAAGGCGGTCGCCACGCACCGGGTCGCGCGCTCTTGCGCGCTCGGCGGCATTTTCGAAACACTCGCGGACGGTTTCCACGAGGCGCGGCTGGCGCTGAACCGGATGTCGGACACGCTGCTCCATCTCGACTCCGGCCACGCGCCGGTCATCCCATTTCTCGCATGAGCGCCACGCTCTTCAGCGACATCCAGCGGCTCTTTGAGCGGACGTATGCGCAGGTCGGCATCAATCTCGATGACTGCCTCATCGACCGGCAGCGGTGCGGCCAGCTCAGCCGCGCGGCTGGTGCGGCGGCGCGGGAGCTGAGCGAACTGGCGCGGACGTTTCTGCGAAAGTCGGACAACCGGCTGCACATCGGGATATACTACTCGCGCTGGCTGATCGAGCAGCTCGAGCGCAATGATCCGCGGAAGGGGCTGAACGACGAAAACATCCGCTCGCTGATCGCTTTCGTGGAGGAGATCAATCACGCGCTGCACGCGGCGCTCCAGTTCCAGCGCGGCGTGCGCGAGATCGCGAGCGAGGACTACGCGCGCAATCTGGAACTCCAGGCGCAGGTGGACACTTACCTCGTGCTGCTGCTCTTCGTGGCGTTCTTTCGCAAGACGCAGAAGGTTTCCCGGACCGACCGCCGCTGGCTGCGCTTCCACCTTTTCTCGCGCCACGATGCGCACGCCTACGCCGACCCGAATCTGCGCGGGCG
>JAYTML010000163.1:0-1660 GCA_043728655.1 Chthoniobacter sp.
GCCGGATCGGCGACGACATACACCTCGCGCTCGCTCGCGAACCGGCGCTGAAATTCCGCCAGCCCGCGCACGCTCGGCAGCCCGCCCGGCATGAGAGGCAGCAGCTCAGTCTCCAGACGCAGCGTCTTTCCCGCCCACGCCCCGGCGAGCAGCACCGCCACCACCACAAGCAGCCGCCACGGCGAGCGCAGGAGACTCATGCGGAGGGGAGGGTTTTTCGGGCGGGCACGGCGCGGAAAGTCCCGCGCGCCCATTTCGCTGTAAAGCGCAAACGCCCGCCGCGGCGGGCGCGGGGCACGCCGGTGATGACGCGGAGGCGGCCTTGCGCTTTTCTCGCGGCATGACGCTGCGCGAATTCCAAACCGGCACCTCCGAATACGCGGACGCGCTGCAGCTCCGCGAGGCCGTGCTGCGCGCCCCGCTCGGCCTGCGCCTGACGGACGCCGACCTCGCCGACGAAGCCGCGTGCCGCCACATCGGCGGGTTCGACGGCGCGCGTCTCATCGCCGTCCTGCTGCTGCACCCGCTCGACGCGGGGACGGTGAAAATGCGGCAGGTCGCGGTGCATCCGGACTTTCAGAAATCCGGGACCGGATCGCGGCTCATGGCGTTCGCCGAGGGCGTGGCGAAAGCGAACGGTTTCACCACGATGATCGCGCACGCGCGGGCGACTGCGCTCGGGTTTTACCAAAAGGCGGGATACGCGGTGGTCGGCGAGGAATTCATCGAGACGACCATCCCGCACCGCCTAGTCACCAAGACCCTGTAAGCCGGCGGCGCGGGCATTCGCCAAAAGCCCATTCCGTTAATTTGGCAAAATTCCGTAATTCCGTTCTGATTTTTTAGACGGAATTACGGAATTTGACGGAATTAACGGAATGGGGATTCCGAACTTCTTTTGGCACGAACTCTAGCCGGCGAGGAACTCCGCCACGCGGCGCTCGGACCACGGCTGCACGCCGCGGGCGAGGTCGAGAAAGCCGACGTGCCCGCCGGACTCGGGCGCTTCGAGGAAGAGCGACGGGTTCGCTTTCGCCTCCGCCTCGGGCATGGAGTCGGCGGTGAGAAAGGGATCGTTGCGCGCGGTCAGGATCAGCGTCGGCACGGAGATGCCGGCGAGAAACTGCCGGGCGCTCGCGCGTTTCCAGTAGTCCTCGGCGTCGCGGAAACCATGCAGCCGCGCTGTGAAGCGGTCGTCGAACTCCTGGAAACTGCGGATCGCGCGGATGCCGTCCGCATTCACCTCGCCGGGGAAGCTGACCGCCTTCATCTCGATCTTCGCGATGAGCGAGACGAGGAAGCGGCGCAGGTAGATGAAATTGCCGCGCCGCTGGTCGAGCGCCCGCGCGCTCGATGCGAGATCGACCGGCACCGAGATCGCCGCCGCCGCCACGACCGCCGGATGCGGCGGCGCTTCGCCGAGGTATTTGAGCGTCACATTTCCGCCGAGGCTGAACCCGACGAGCGCGATCCGCGCGCAGTCCGCCGCCGCATGCGCGATGACCGCCGCGAGGTCCGCCGTGTCGCCGCTGTGGTAGGCGCGCGGCAGCCGGTTCGGCTCGCCGCCGCAGCCGCGGAAATTCCACGCGAGCACGTCCCATCCGGCGGCGTGCAGCGTCTCCGCCATGCCGCGCACATACTTTTGCGTCGAGGCGCCTTC
>JAYTML010000164.1:0-11414 GCA_043728655.1 Chthoniobacter sp.
ACGCTGTCGCGGCGGCGGAAGGTGACTTTTCACGACCAGGCGTGCTTTCACAGCCAGCAGAGCGCGGAGAAGTATCTCAAAGCCCGCCTCGAAGAGGCCGATATCGTCTCTCCGAAGACGCATGACTTGCAGCGCCTGCTGAATCTGCTGCTGGACCTTGAACCACTCTGGGCCGCGTTGCTTCCTTCCTTGGCGGCGCTGAGCCAATATGCGGTGGAGTTTCGCTACCCAGGCCATGAAGCCACGGCCCATGACGTGAGGAGTGCGATCAAGCACGCGAAGGCGGTGCGGCGTGAAGCGCGGCTGGCGCTGGGTTTGAAAGTCTGACCCGCGCCGTCATTTTTCCTCGTTTCGAAGCTGAGCTTCGGAACGCAAATCTGCCGGGGAAGCTGTGCTTCGATGTGCGTGGCTGGCGCGTTTGGGAGCGGATCGCCATTCACCGCCTCCGCCCGTTTCAGTCAACGGCGCTTCATTTCCCGCGCGCCGGTTTCAACTCCAGGCCGACGGGGCAATGATCGGAGCCGGTGATGTGCGGGTAGATCGTCGCCGCTTTCAGCCGCGGGCGCAGCGCGGCGGAGCAGAGGAAGTAGTCGATGCGCCAGCCGATATTCCGCGCGCGCGAGCCGCCCATGTGGCTCCACCAGGTGTAGTGGCCCCCGGCTTTCTCAAACTCGCGAAAAGTGTCGAGGAGGCCCGCCCCGACGAAGGCGCTGAAGCCGGCGCGCTCCTCCGGGGTGAAGCCGTGGGTCTTCACGTTTGCCTTGGGCCGGGCGAGGTCGATCTCGGTGTGGGCGACATTCAGATCGCCGCAGAAGATGACGGGTTTCCTAGCTTCCAGCCGCTGGAGGTAGGCGAGGAAGTCGCGGTCCCACTGCTGGCGGTAGGGCAGGCGCGTGAGTTCGCGCTTGGAGTTCGGCACATAGACATTCACGAGGAAAAAGTCCGCGTATTCCGCGGTGATGACGCGGCCTTCCTGGTCGTGTTCGGCGGCACCGATGCCGCAGGTGACGGCGAGCGGCTTTGGCTTCGTGAAAATCGCAGTTCCGGCGTAGCCCTTTTTCTCGGCGGGATTCCAGTGCGCCACGTAATCGCTGAGCGGCGCGGGGATTTCCACCTCCTCCGGCAGCGCCCTCGTCTCCTGCAGGCAGACGATGTCCGGCTGTTCCGCAGCGATAAATTCGGCGAGGCCTTTTTTCAGCACGGAGCGGATGCCGTTGACGTTCCAGGAGATGATTTTCATGCGGCGGCGATCCAACCGGAAAGCCGCGCAGCTAGGCAAGCGCGGTGGCGCCTTACAGCGTCTGGCTGCCGCCGTCGGCGAAGTCCGCGAGGTAGCGGAACTCGATGTGCAGGCGCCGTTGCAGATTCACCATCTGCGTCTCAAGCCGGGGGAGATTCGCCTCGCCGTCGGCGCAGTCGATCTCGGCTTCCTTGGCCTCGATGGCCTTCATCAGGAAATCCAGTGTGTTGAAATAAAGCTCGCGCTGCATCAACGCGGGAAATGAGCAGGATGCGGGCCGGTGGACGGACGGATTTGAGGGGGCGCCGGCGTTGACTTCGGGCGGGTGGCTTTTACCGTCACCACCCCTATGGCCGGACTCGTCATCAAACCTCGCTCGCGCATCCTCCACGGCCACGACTGGGTCTATGCCAGCGAGGTCCTGAAGGCCTTTGGCTCGCCGCTGGACGGCGATGTGGTCTCGCTGAAGGACGGGCAGGACCGGCTGCTGGGCTCGGCTATTTTCAATGGCAAGTCGCAGATCGTGGCGCGGCGTTTTTCGCGGCAGCGGCAGGAGCTGGATGCGGAGTTTTTCGATCGGCGCATCCGGCTGGCGGTGGAGTATCGCGCGCGGCGGGGGATCGATCCGCGGCTCGGGCGGATGGTGTGGAGTGAAAGCGACGGGCTCCCAGGGCTGATCGTGGACCGCTACGGCGACCATCTCGTCCTGCAGACGCTGACGCTCGCGATGGACCAGCGAAAGGCGCTGATCGTGGACGCGCTGCGGGCGGTGCTGGAGCCGCGGTCGATCATCGAGCGCAACGATGCGCCGGTGCGAAAGGCGGAGGGGCTGGAGCTGGTGACGGGGATGCTTTTTGGCGAAGGGCCCGGGCCGTTTCCGGTCGCGATCGGGGGGTTGGAGTTCGAACTCGATCTCCAGCAGGGGCAGAAGACGGGGTTTTACCTCGATCAACTGCCGAACTACGCGGCGGTGGCGACGCACGCGAAGGGGCGCAAGGTGCTCGACTGTTTTGCGAACCAGGGTGCGTTCGCACTCGCCTGCGCAAAGGCGGGCGCGGCGAGCGTGCAGGCGGTGGAGATCAGCACGGACTGCGTGGAGCTGGTGAAAAAGAATGCGGCCCGCAACCACCTGACGGTCGAGGCGCTGGCGGCGAACGTCTTTGACCTCCTCCACGATCTGGAGCGGCAGGGTGCGCGCTACGATCTGATCATCCTCGATCCCCCGTCCTTTACGAAGTCCAAGGGCAAGCTGCACGACGCGATGCGCGGGTACAAGGAAATCCACCTGCGCGCGCTGAAGCTGCTGAACCCGGACGGGCTGCTGGCGACCTTCTGCTGCTCGCACCATGTGAGCCGGGAGATTTTTCTCGAGGTCATCAATGAGTCGGTCGTGGATGCAAAGAAGTCGCTGCGGCAGATCGCGGCGTTCTCGCAGGGCGCGGATCACCCGATCATCACGACGCTGCCGGAGACGGAGTATCTGAAGGGGTTCCTCTTTGAGCTGATGCCGGGGAGGTGAGGGGAAAAATCCGAATTTCGAATGTGGAAATCCGAAACAAATTCAAAATGAGTGAAGGTCGGAAAAGGCCGGAGGGCGGATGTGGTGCATCCGGCGGATTCCGGATTTAGAGATCCGGATTTCCCCCCATGACGACGCCCCACCTTTTCCGGCTGCTGCTGTGGGTTCATTGGCGCTCGTTTCTCGCGCGACTGCGCGGCGTCCGGCGGGAATCGCCGCTGCTGCTGGCGGTGCTCGGCGCGTTCGTGATCGGCTATCTGGGCGTGGGCTACTGGCTGTTCTATTCCGGCCTGAAATACCTGCACAACTTTCCGCTCGTGGGCTCGCTGCTCTCACAGCGCATCCTCTACCTGATCTTCGGGTTCTTCTTTGTGATGCTGGTGTTTTCAAACCTCATCATCGGCTACTCCACGCTTTTTCGGAGCCGCGAGACGACCTGGTTCCTCTCGCTGCCTGTGCCGCATCGCAATGTCTATCGCTGGAAGTTTCTCGAGGCGCTGGTCGTATCGAGCTGGGCGCTGATCTTCCTCAGCGCGCCGATGATGATCGCCTACGGCCGCGTGCATGACGTGCCGCCGGCATTTTACGGGCAGATCGCGGTCGCGTATCTGCCCTTCGTGGTGCTGCCGGCGCTCGCGGGCTCGTGGATCATCGTCTTCCTCGTGCGGGTGCTGGCGAAGCGCGGCGTGAAATACGCGGTGCTGCTGGTCGCAGCGGCGCTGGTGCTGCTGCTGATCTTCGGGATGAATCCCGTGACGGACGCCGAGGCGGTCGCGCAGCAGGATGTGCTGTCCTTTGACCAACTGCTGAGGCACACGCGGCTCAGCGTGAACCCGTTTCTGCCGAGCGCCTGGCTCGCGCAATCCGTGCTTTCGTGGAGCGAGGGGCTGGGGCGGCAGGGCGCATTCTTTTTCCTGCTGCTGCTGAGCAATGCGCTGATGGGGCTGCTTATCGGCTTCGAGGTGGTGGGGCGTTTCTTTTACGGGAGCTGGTCGGTCGCGCTCAGTTCGCGGGCGGAGCGCTTCCAGCGGGAGGCCGAGTCGAAAAGGACGCTCGTGCGCCGGCGCTCGCCGCTGGAGTGGGCGACGGACCTGGTGCGGCCGCTCTCGCCGCCGGCCGCCGCGCTGGTGCTGAAGGACGCGCGGCTCTTCTGGCGCGATCCGGCGCAGTGGATCCAGTTCATGATCTTCTTCGGCCTGCTCTGCATCTATGTGCTGAACCTGCGGAACGTGGCGTTCAATTTCCAGAATCCGTTTTGGGAGACGATGATCTCCTATCTGAATCTCGCGGCGTCGGCGCTGACGCTCTCGACGCTGACGACGCGCTTTGTCTTTCCGCAGTTCTCGCTGGAGGGCCGCCGGCTCTGGATCCTCGGGCTGGCGCCGTTCGGGCTGCACAAGGTGCTGCTGCAGAAATTCTGGATGAGCTGCCTCGGCTCGATGGGGATCACCGTCAGCCTGATGATCGTGTCCAGCCTGATGCTGCATCTGGCGTGGGCTCAGGTGGCATTTTTCGCCGTGGCGATCGGGCTGATGAGCGCGTCGCTGAGCGGGCTGGCGGTCGGGCTCGGCGCGCTGTTCCCGAATTTCAAGGAGGACAATCCGAGCAAGATCGTGAGCGGCTTTGGAGGCACGCTCTGCCTGGTGGTGAGCTTCATCTACATCGCGCTTTTTGTAGCGCTCGCCGCGCTGCCGGACATTCGCCGCGTGGCGCAAATCCCTTTCGCGGTTTCCGACACCGGTGCGCATCTGATCGCGGTCGCTCTCAGCCTCCTGGTTTTGCTTTTTCCACTGCTGACGGCGACAAAACGCGTGAAAAATCTGGAAATCTGAGCGCAGAAATTTAACGTCGCGCTCATGCCTGAACGGACGCGCCCCGACGACCAATACCTCGATCTTCCCGCGGACGAAGGGCTCGCCGGGGAGCATCTGGACAATCAGGTCCAGCGGGCGCAGGAGCAGCTTGTGGCGCTGAAACGGCAGCAGGACACGATCGAGCGGCAGAAGCGCGAGCTGGAGGAGCTGAGCCGGCGGCAGGAGCAGCTCCAGCAGGGGAAGGCGGACATGATGGAGAAACTGACGCGCGCGGTGGTGGTGCTCGAACGCGAGAACTACGAGGCGCAGAAGCGCGTGGAGATGCTCAACGGCGTCCACGAATCCTTTGCCCAGCACCTCGATGTCCTCGACGCGATCAATCTCAAGTCGTGGGAGGGTCTCGACCTGAACAAGGAGCTGACCCGCGCGCTCAGTGCGGTGGACGACGCCCGTGCGGAGTACGCCCGCTCGCTGCCAAAGATCAGCGCGGAGAAGGGCGGCCCGGATACGGTCGCGCCCGCCGGCGGCTTCCAGATGGATTACGGGGCGGCGGAGGCGAGGGATTTCACCTATTGGCTGAAGGCGGGCTTCGCATTCACGCTGCCGCTTTTTGCGATCGGTGTGATCCTCGTGATCGTGCTCGTCGCGGTCTTTAACCGGTAGCCGTCCCATGATCCCCAAGCGCCGGAAACCGGCCCAGAAAAATGCCGAGTCGCCGCTCGACGCGAAGATGCGCGAGATCGCGGAGCGCGAGGCGAAGAACAAGGCGGCGATGGATGAGTGCGAGAAAGTGATCAAGGAAGGGCCGCTGCTGGCCGAGCAGATCGCGAAGGCGAAGCGCGACGAACTGATCAACCGTGCCTCGCGGACGGAAATGCGGCGGGGCAACCGGGCGGCGCTCCCCGATCACTGGCGGCTGGAGGGGCAGACAGCCGCGCCGTCCCGCCAGAGATCGCTCCGGGCGGAGCGGCGGCAGGGCCGGCTGCTGTTTTTCGCGCTGCTGCCCGTGGCCGTGGCGCTGGGCTACTACGTGTACTACACGATCACGCACTTCTGAGGGCAGTCTGGCCCCAGCCAAGGACTGGCCTGACAGGTGCCTGCGGAGGAAAAACACCGCTGCCGGAATCGCGATACATTTTACAACGGGCGGAATCCGCGGAATTCCAGGGTATGAAATCCCCTCTCCATTCCCATGTTAGCGTGAGCTGTTTCGTCAGCTTTCTTGTCACTATGGCTGCCGTCTCGATCGGAACCAATGCGGACACGATCAACGGCGACTTGTCGGTGAGTGGAGACGGCCTTTTTGGAACGAACACTTCGCGCGCGCGGCTGAATCTCAAAGATTCCGAAGGTCAGGTGCTCTTTCTTGAAGGGCCGCAGGACTATCAGACCACTGGCATTGGCACTTCGGTGGATGTGATCTCCGGCGCCTACGGCTCTGGTTTGCGCATCCAGACCGGATGGCCGGACAGTTTTCTGAATATCGGTCAGGAATTTTGGGGGGCAGTCGGGGTCGGGGGCGGCACCCTGGCGATCGGGAACTTTCAGGAGGGGCGAGGGGCGCAGGTCTCGCTTGGATCGTATTGGCCGTATGCCTGGCAGCCCGCGAGTTCCATCACTTTTGTCAACAAGACGGCTGGGGCCGGCAGCAAGCAAGCCTTCGCCGCCATCGTGGCGTTTACGGAGGACGATCAGCTGAACGCGGGCGGTTTATGGCTCTGCACGAATCCCGCCTCGAATACCATCAACAGTTATCCCCATGCTGCGCTCCAGATTAGGGCCAATCGTGATGTCACAATATATGGCGTGGACAACCGGCTCCCTTCCCAGACGATCACCGGCCCATCGAGCATCATGACCCGCGGGCTGGCCGACGCCCGTTATATCCCGATCTCCTCTTGGGGAACGGGTGAGGGTTTCGTCAATATCGGCTCCCCCTTCTATGGAGCCGCCGGAATGGGAGGAGCCACCGTCGCGATCGCCTCATGGAATGCCGAGCGGGGCGCCCAGCTTTCGCTTGGGGCAAACTGGGAGCATCATACTTCGGGCAATGGCGAAATGGCGCGGATGTCTTTCATCAACAAGACGGCCGAGGAGGCCGATAAACGAGCATACGCCGAAGTGGTGGGCTACACCGAGGACAGTATCCGCGAGGCCGGCGGCCTGCGGTTCACCACCAATCTCAACCCGACCCAAGGGTATCCCACCACGAAAATGCAAATCTCCGCGAATGGTGATGTCGGCATCGGCACCGGCACCGCGGCTCCGGGCGCGAGACTCGCGGTCAATGGCGCGGTCAAAATCTCCGGCGCACTCAGTGCCAATGGCGGCATCCAGACGCCGCCCGGCCAGGCTGCCATCTTCCGCGGTCTCGTTCTGATTGCTCCGCAGGGCGATGTCGAAATGGGTGCGTTCCAAAACGGGCCCCAGCCATGATCCGGCGCATGGTCCTCTAATACGCAGGTTTTCTCTTCACTCAGAAACGACACGAGACTTTCCCAGATGCACCGCAAACGCACCCGTTCCGCTTCTCCCCGAACACGCCCGTTGGCTCTCCTTGTCCTGCTAGGAAGTTTCGCAATTTGTCTCGTTGCGGGCATCCGGGCCGCTTCGGTTCCGACCACCGGAAAGCCCGACAACTATCCCGCTTGGTGGTTCGAGCGGGAAGTCATCAAACCCATCGTTCCTGCGGCCAATCCCCCGCCTCCCGCCTGGCCTGCGTATCCTGCTGACTACGCAGTTCCCAACGACTTCACGGCCGTCAACCAAGGCCAGCTAAAGCACTTCGCTTTCTCTGCTTTCGCGGAGTTTGAAGCCAAACTCCCCGGCGGTGCGGGAGCAGAACTCACCTCGATGATCGACGGTTGGACAGAGGTAAATGGGCTGGGCCAACGAGTGCCCAAGGTCAACTCTCTCACCAGCGACTTTGCCCCTGTGAACCTTGGCATGCTCAAGAACCTCGCCAAGCCTTTCTACGACCGTCTTATCACTGAGGGCCGGGCCAACGACTATCCGTGGCCGGACGATACCAGTGCTGCGAACGACTTCGCACTCGCCAACCTCGGCCAGCTCAAACACCTCTTCCGCTTCCATCTGAGTCCGGATTCCGATGGTGACGGGCTTCCAGATTGGTGGGAACTGGCGCACGGTCTCGATACCTTGGACGAAGACGATGCCTTGCTGGATACGGATGGCGACGGAAAATCAAATCATGAGGAATACGAAGCCGGCACCGATCCGAATGACTACTACAACGGGCATCGCCCGCCCGGCATCCCTGCCGCTCCCAGCGCTGTCCGCGAGGTCCGCAACGCCGACGGGAGTCGGACTATCTACTGGGAGTCCAATTCCAATAACGAAACCTATTTTGTCATCCGCGATCACTACCCGGACGGCAGCACCGTGGAACTGGGCCGGGTAGGTCCCGGTCAAACCCGTCTCCATATCCCTGCGCCAACCCCATGAAGGCTTACGGAAAGATGGAACCCGCCACACCGCTTCCGATGAGAGTTTACGGTCTCTTTGCCAAAACCGTGCGATGGGGGATGGCTTGCGCGCTAGCCGCCGCCTCACACGCCCAAGCACCAACGCCCACACCCGCCGTGGCCGCCGGCAATCCCGAAGGTGAGTCTTCCGAGGTCAGTGCCGGAGACACTGATGGAGCTGCCGACCAAGGCCCAACGTATCCTCCTGCTCCATCCTCTCTCGTAGCGGCGCGGCTGAATGGAAACCTCGTCAGGCTCAACTGGAACGGATTGCTCAACCCAATCGCCAAACAGACGTTCAAAATCTTCCGTTCGCCGGGCACCAGCCGCCCGGATGAGAAAGGATGGGAGCTTATCCTCCCCGGTGGCGTCGGACAGACCCAATGGATCGATCGCAACGCGCCTGCGGGAAAAAAGTATCGTTATGCCGTCGTCGCCGCCTGGAAAGATTCGGCTCTGGATGCTCCAAAAGGCTCTGAGTTCTCTCAAGCATGCTTCGCGGAAATCAACGATACCTTGGGCGTGATCCGCGCATCCATGTCCACACCACGACCGGAAAGCCCTCCGCTCAGTGGCAGCGCGACCATCGGCAAGTTCATCCCCAAAGTCTGGAGCGAGGAAAATACACCCGCCGATCCACTCACCCTTTCTCTGCCGAGCACATATGCGAATGTGGATCCGCCGCCGGAAAATCCTGATGCTACGATTTTCGATGGCTTGAGCGGCAGCGGCTACGACGGCGTCTATGGGCTGAAAGAAGACTGGCTGCCTCGCGGGATCCAGATGACTTTGACCGCTGATATGACCGGAATAGGAGTGGAAAATAGCGGAATCGTCAAAAACTACCCCGAACTCGAGATCAACTTCGGAGCCAGGACGATGTTGCCTGAAATCACCAAGTCGGACCCGGACGGCAGCGGAAATAACATAAAATATCGCATCCGCATGAACGGTTCATTCACCTTGATCACGGGTCGCTTTGAGGGTCTGCCCAGCCAACTGGAGACATCTCCCCAGTCCACCGGCAGTAGCTGGGTAAAAGGCATGGATGCCTCCTCAGATCCTCAATGGCTGATGGTGCGCACGGCCAAGAAGCCCGGAGCACGCGTGCGTTTAATTTCCGTCCCGGAGAAGATGGAAAAGGGCGTGCAAATCGATCTGACATCGTCGAACGCCACACCGAAACCAAAGACTCTCATCGGCAACGGGAAGACTCGTGTGCAAACCACCCCGATTGATTTGACGGCCAGTACGGCAACGACCGATCCCGCCGCAAATGATACCCTGGACGCCTCGATCAGTGGTATCATCGCATCCATCAATACCGTGGTCTATGCGCCACCAAAAGACCCTATCCGCGTGGCCGTCTGCAAAGTCAGGTTGGTGGATGATCAAAATCAGCCCGTGCTGGACCAGGCGGGCCATCCGATCTCAGGCAAACCGCCCGATGCGCTACAATTGGAGAAGTATCTCAACAAGGTTTACGAACCGCAGGTGAACATTACCTTTAAGTGCGAAGCCATCGATACCCCTCTCAATTACGATGTGGGAACAGAAAGCGAGAATGTGTTAAGTCCGGAAAAGCGGGGACATCACGATCATCGCTTCAACTGGCCAACCCCTACAGGCCCATTGGGGGATACTTGTATTGACGACGACGCCGAGATGGGAGTTTTTGAAGAACGCGCGAGCCAGATGACCGACGGTGCTGGGGCTTACACTTTTGTCTTATTCTGGATAGATCAATGGACAAACCGTCCCCTTAAGCAAGGCGACGCAACCGCCGAAATATTCGCGGCAGGCCGGGTGCGTTCTATCGGTAGTAAGTTTGCTTTCATGCAGAATATAGCGAACGGTTCACTCAGAACTCCTGCGCATGAGATAGGTCACTTACTCGGGCTGTATCATCCTTGGGAACGAGCTAATGCCGCAAACAACTACGAAGCGCATTTGCGAAAAATACCCGATACAGTTTTTGATCGCTTGATGAGTTATGAGGGCGGAACAAAGCTCATCAAGCCGGAGTGGACTATTATTAGGAGCAAAATCGGCAACTGACCCGGCAAATTATCGGTTATGGTTTCACGGCCTTTTGGTATTTTGTTAATTCTAGCTATGGCCTTGCCTCACATTCTGGCAGGGGATGCGCTTTTCAACTATTCGTACGAGCTGAAAAAGAAAATGGAAAAGCTGGGGGCTAAATTGAGTAAAGGCGAGGCGGTCAGCGCCGAAGAGATTCAAGCTTTGCCACCGAAGGAGGTTTGGGGATTTATACCGGGTCTTTTGACGATTGAGCAGGTTGCGTCGATGCCCCCTGAAGTGGCGTTGCCCATTTTGGTTATCGCGGGGCCACATTCTGACAAAACCGCCAAGAAAATTGAGCAGATTCCGGGTTGGAACGCATGGTTTGAGAAGCGGCTTGCGGAGTTGGCGCAATTCAAGGATCGCTATCAGCGATTCGGCGGGGTCGCGCCGCACTTTTTCGCTGATGAGTTTCTCACTCCTGAGTTGGTGCAAATGATTCCGAATGCACGCGAACAAATGGACGCTGCGCGGGAGCGTGGTGTGGAGTCTGTGGATCGGACTATGTACGCGCTCGTGGAAGGCCAGGCAGAGATGATACGGGCTGAACAACAGACGTTGGTTGATACATTGTCTAGGATCGGCAGTGTGGAATCGATCCGACTGATAGGACCGTATTTGTTCGCCGAGGGCATGGCTGCGGGCGGCAGCTTAGACGTCGCTCCGTATGATCCACCATCTGGCCAAGCATTTTACGCCCTAAGAGTGATTCTAAATCGGCGCAAGGAAGTAGGAGTTCCAAGAACTGGAGGAGTTCCGGCAATGAAGCAATGGTGGCGGGAGAATGCGGCGGAGTATGGCGGGGTGGTGCCGGAAATCAAAACCGCGCCACCCGTCACCCCGCCGCCCAAACGCTCCGTCCCTGCCGCCACCCCGTCACCCGCAACTCCCAAACCCGGAGCCGCTCCACCCTCTCTCGCCGAGAGGGCGCCAAGCGCCACGAAATCCACCGGCATCGTCCCTTGGCTCATCGCCGTTGCTGTTGTCGCCGCCCTCGCCCTCGCCTTCGCACTCAAGCCCCGTAGTCGCCCACCTACTTAGGTCATCGAACAAGCTTATCAAACCGGAGGGGGAACAATATCGGCAACTGACCCGGCGGCGGGAGGGACGGCTGCTGTTCTTCACCCTGCGGCGGCTAGCCGCGGGGGGCTCTGCCACTACGTGGACTATTCGATCGTATGCGTCCGGCGGAGCGCCTATTGACGCCGGGCGGTGGTGGTTCTGATCCGGGGGCGTAGATGTCAGAGCCGAGTGTGCTCTGAGGTTTATGCTGT
>JAYTML010000165.1:0-1656 GCA_043728655.1 Chthoniobacter sp.
GCGGCGTGGGCCATCAACCAGTCGCTCATCGCCATCGGCTCGGGCGGCTTTTCCGGCAAGGGTTTCATGGCCACGGGCACCCAGGTCGAGCAGGGCTTCATCCCCGGCACCACAGTCCATACGGACTACATCTTCACCGCCATCGCAGAGCAGTTCGGCTTCGTCGGCGGCGTCGCGCTCATCTCGCTCTTTGCCCTGCTCCTTCTCGCGTGCCTCGTCACGGCGCACCGCGCGGCGGACGAGCTTGGCCTGCTCATCACCATCGGCATCACCGGGCAGATTTTCTTCCACGTCTATCAAAACATCGGCATGACCATTTCGCTCATGCCCATCACCGGCCTGCCTCTCCCGCTCATCAGCTACGGCGGCACATTCCTGGTCATGGTGATGTTCGGACTCGGGCTCGTGAACAGCATCTGGGTCCACCGCAAGGCGCTGCCGGGCTAGACCGGACGGCTCACGGTTTGGCAGGCGGCTGAGGCGACTCGCCCACTTTCAAAAACTGCCCCGGTCCGACTTTCAGAAAGTAAAAGCGCCCGGCACTCCCCGCGGCCTCCCCGCTCTTCGCCGCTTTCGGCCCGGCCTCATAGACCGTCAGGCCCGCGGCAGCGTCCCGCCCGACGCGGCGCATCTCGGTTTCATCCATGCGCGCCGGCTTCGCGCTGACGGGATAAAGCGGGTGCCCGTCCAGCTTTGCCGCCGCGGGATACGGCGGCGCCGGCTCCGCCGGGACTGGGGAATACGCCGTGTCACCCACCGCCGTCACTTCCGCCACGGCCTCGATCTGCACCCGGCGGCTTCCGTCGGAAAACGCCTGCCCCGTGACAAACGCGAATGCCGCGAGCAGCCCCACGCCAAGCGTGACGGCGACGGGCTTTCCCACGGCTTCTGTGTCTGGCGTCTCATTCATCGCGCCGGACCGTAGCGGCCGCCGCGCGCGGTTGCGAGCCCCACGGCGGCGCCACCCCGCATCGCTCAGCCCCGGAGCACGAGCACGGTGATCCCCGCCACCACCGCAGCCACCGCGGCCGTCAGCATCCACGACTTCCGCAGCGCCGCGGGATCCTCCGTCCGGCTCGTCTCATGGGAGTGGGAAATAGCGCGCGCCAGACCCGCCACGACCGCCCGCCGGTGCCGCACGGCGTCGAGCGCCTTTGGCTGGTTCATCGGCGCGATCCCGCTGTCCGCGAGGATCTGGCCGATCAGGCGGTAGGGATTGGACTTCGCCTTTTCGAGGCCGTCATTCTGCCGGTCCACCGCCTCCTTGTCGCGGCTGCGCCCGGCGATCTGGCGCTCGAATGTGCCGTCGCTGCGCGCGAACTGCGCATCGAGCGCGTGCAGTTTTTCCTCCGCCTCCGCGACCCGCGGCCGGCCGCGCGCGATCGTCTCCTCCAGCGCGCGGATGTCATTCACCGCCTGCACCCGGCGCAGCCGCAGGTCGGCCTGCGCATTCGGGATGGCGACCGCCCGCTCGCGCACGCGGCTCAAGTCCGCACGCATCTGCGGAGTCATCTGCTCGACGGCCAGCAGTTTCGTCTGCGCCGCGTGCATCTCGGCCAGCTCCCGTTCGAGTTCGGCGATGAGCCCGTCGAAATCGACGTCGATCTTCAGGCGCGCGGCCAGGTGCCGCCCGGCGGTTTCCACCGGCTCCGCGGC
>JAYTML010000166.1:0-14781 GCA_043728655.1 Chthoniobacter sp.
GCGCGGAGCGCCGTGGTGCGCGTGATGTAGGAGAAAGGCGCAAGCTGATAGTTGAGGTTCACCTTTCCCGCCGTGGAAAACGGCTCGCTGATCGCGTAAGGCTCGACGACCGGCATGTGGAAAAGGTCCAGCAGCAGATGATCCTTCGGCATCTCGATCATTCCGCGGTGATTCGCGCCCGCGGGGTTCGGGCAGAAGAGGAGCGTCTCCCACGGATTCTGCGCGATGACGCGCGACGGCAGGGATCCGAACATCACTGCGGACGGCACCTGGCGGTTCGGCGAGAAGTAAGTCGGGCCGGACTCTTGATACTGCTCGGTGCCAAAGTAAGGGAGGATGCCTTTTGGCACACCGGCACGGGTGTAGAAAAACACCGTGTTTCCCTCGTCCACCTTATTCGGGTAGGAGCCATCGGGATAGGAGCCGATGCCCGTGTCCCAGTCACCCGGAGCGCCGTCCTTGCGGACTGCGCCATTCACCCGCGAAGGCACGTCTGGAGCCTTGTCACCGGAATAGGCGGCGTCCTTTACCAGCTTCCCAAACTTCGCCCCATAATAGATCGGCCCGAGCGCCGTGTGCAGGCTGTGCGCCTGCCGGATGGTGGACGACTGGTAGTCGTTGTGTTCCTTGTAGCGATCGACGGCGTCCTGAATCGCGATGATGCGCATGTCTCCCCCGCTCCCGGTGCCTCCGCTGTCGCCCGCGATCTCGACGCTGCGCACGGTATCGCCCGGCTGGATGATCTGCCGCCAGCGGTTCGTGTGGTCGATACCGCCGGGATCGGCAGCCGCCTCATACGAACTCTTCTGCGCCCAGTTCAGCCGCGTGTGAAAGCTCGCCGCATCCGGCGGATTGCAGTCGCTGGCTTTGAAAAAACCGCCGGCATCCGCGTAGTAAGTGTCGGCGCCCGGGACGGTCGTCTTGTTCAGCGGCCAGAAGCCCTTGTCCAGCTTTGGCAGCGGCCACTCGCCGGTGGAGTCCGGGAACTTCACGGTGATCGTCTGCAAGTCCGTGTTTGCCCACTTCACTTTGATCTTCATCTCTCCGCCGGTGAAATTGAAAGTCGTGTCCGCCGCCGGGATTTCGACGCCCGGATTGCCGGCTCCATTCGGCGCCACGTAGGACTGGAACTGGTAATAGTTCGAGTCACCCGGCTTTGCCCCGATCTTGCCGGTCATCGTGTGCATGATCCCCTCAAAGCCGCCCATGTCCCGGCCGTGCCATGTATTCACCGAGGCGGTCGTGATGGTATTGGTCGCGGTCGCCAGAAAGCCGAGCGCCGTCTGCCCCGCCATGCCGGGCGATTTCACCTTGAATTTTTCCAGCCCGGTCACCTCGTGCGTCACGACGTAGTTATTGTTCTTGTCGCTCGTGGAGGGGGAACTGATCGAGCTGTAGCCGAACATCGGGTTGAAGGTCTCAAACACCAGGAAGGCCCGGAGGAGTTGCTTGCTTTTGTCCGCATTGAAACCCGCGTGGTAAAAGACCAGCGCGGCCTCCGAGATCGTCGGGAAGCGCCCGAACCCGCTGCCCTTTCCGATCTGCATCGGGACCACCAGACCCTGCGGAGCGAAGTAGTATTTTGAGTCGTTGGCCGTCGTCGAAAGGCTGGAGTCCTTGAGATTGATGCAGCGGATGTAATCGAAAATCTCCGTGAGGATCTGGTCGCGGTCGTCGCCGTATTTCTTTTTGAAACTGTCCGTCCCGAAACCCGGCACACCTTTGCCCGTCAGCTCCTGGAGGTAGGCGTAGAGCTGCGGGTTGCGCCCGGCCGTGGCGTCGTTCTTCGCGCTGTTGGGGTCATTGCGGCTGACGTAGAAACCCTTCCCTCCGATCGTCGAGCAGAAGGAGAACAGCCCGTCGAAGGCCGTCCGCTTGGCCGTATCGGAACTGATCGGCCAGATGGTCAGGCGCGGACGGCCAAACAGATTCAGCTCCGGCGCGCGGCTGCCCGCGGTGAGAAAAAAGCGCGTCTTTTCCAGCAGATCCGGCGTGATCGCGCCGGCGGCTTTCAGCGCATCGGCGCTCTTTTCGCGCAGCCCGCCGTTCATCGTCGGTGCGTAGAGCAACTCATCCACGGAGGCGTAAAGCCGGTCGTTGTCCGAGTTCAAATCCAGCGCGCCGCTGCCCTTCACTGGCTGCACCGTGCCGCCCTGCGAGCCGCCGCCAATGACGCGAGGCACGAGCCGGTAGATCTGCTCGGTGGTAAGGTTGTTTTTGAAGATCATCCCGAGCGAGGTGGTCGCCGGGTGCCCCGGATAGCGCTGGTACTCATGCTGCGCAGGCTGGCATGCCGCGAGGCCGGGGACCGTCATCACGCCCGTGTTCGTATCGACCGCACCCGCGTCAAAGGACGAGTAAGTGCGCGGCGTGTCCCAGAACGAGCCCGCGTACTTTTGCTGGTCTGCCGCATTCGTCGGCGAGACGAAGCCCGCCGCGGTATTGATGTTCACCTTCGAGGTGTCGTCGTCCGTCCAGAAGGCGATGCGTCCGACGATCGGGTTGTCTTTCGCCGGCTTCCTCGCGCCGGTCCACGTCGCGGTCTGACCCGTGCCATCCGCGCTGGAGGGCGCGCTCAGCGTGCCGTCCTGCAGGACGTAAATCCAGCGCACCGGCATGCGCGCGAGCCGCGCCGCGCCCTGCGGATCCCCCGCATCCGCGGTGATCCCAAAGCCCTCGACCGCCCCCACCGCCGACGGATCCATGATCGGGAAACGCTTCACCGTGGCGGCGCTCCCCGGGATGACCGCCGCCATCGGTTCATTTAGATCCGTAAAGAGCACCGGGTTCTTGTGCCATGCGCCCGCGCCGCTCACCGGCACGTCCCCTGCAGGGTCAAACGTGGAAATCTGATCGCTCGTCACGATCATGTTATCGGACGAGTAGAGCTTGAAAAAGGCGTCCGCTTTTTCCGACACACTGCCCCCGTCGCGGTACACGCGGACCATCCCGGGCTGGGAGGCCCACGCCCCGTTCGTCCGCGCCGTCGCCTCGCGGATCTGCGCCATGACCACGCTCGTGGCCGACTCCGCGAGCTGCCGCGTGGTCACTCCCGCTGCGTAGGTGCGCGATGCCTGCAGTTCGGTCGCCACGCTGCTGAAAAACGCAATCGTCAGCACCGAGATGATGACGAGAAAGGAGAGCACGATGACGAGCGCGACGCCTCTCTTGGAAAGCTGGGGGGCGGTTTTCATGCGGGTCAGTTCTTTTGCGACTTGCTCCATTTCGCTCCGCGGATCGTCACATTCGTCGTGAAAACGCGGTAGGCAGCGCGGAGCCCGACGAGCTGCTTTTCCAGCTCCGCGAGATCGCCGTCTCCGGGCGCGGCAGTGCCGGCGTCGTCTTCGAGCTTCGCCGAGCTCAGAAAGAGAGATGACATGCCAAGGCCGAGTGTCGCCGAGTTGGGGAAGCGCTGTGCGAGCTGGCTGGCCGATGTTTCATCGATCGCCACCATCGTCACCTGCACCACTGGCGGGAGCTGGTTCTTCGGGTTGATCTCCGGGTCGCTGTTCGTCTTCGTCGAGTCGTAGGCGTATTGCGGCGCGAGAGGCTGCTTCCCCGCCGCCGTCCGCGCCAACTCCTCGGTCCGAGCGAGCCTCGGCAGGACGACGAGCGCCACGATATTCTCCGCCAGCACCCGCGTCGGGCGGGGATTCGCCTTGAACGCATCGGCAAACCAGGCACGCGCAGCCGCCCCGGTTTCATTGCCTTTCAAGGAGTAAACCGACATGCGCTCCGCAGGCTGCATCAGCTCCACGAGCCGCGAGCGCCAGCGCGCCGGCACTCGGCCGTTCAGAAAGGTCGGGAGCGAGCCCTCATCTCCGCCCACTTCGACGAAATACCCCCAGGTGTTCAGCAGGTTGTCCATCGCCGCATTCGCGCCGTCGTCCACAAAGCCCAGAGGAGCCTGAAAAAAAACGCCGTGCGTCGGCAGATTCCCCGACAACGCGAAACTCTTCATCGGCCCGCTGATGAAGCGCAGCTCGGACTGCCGGCCGTACGTCTTCGGCACGAAACCCGTCCCGACGCTCGTCTTCAGCGAATTGCCGCTCGCGTCGAAGTAGTCGTAATACGTGTTCAGCGTCGCCTGGCTCAGCTTCCGCGTCATCGACTCAAAGCCCGAGCGCGCCTGCTGGAACTGCTCGATCTTTGCCGTGGTGCGGCGCCATGTCAGGCTGGTCTGGTCGGTCATCGCCAGCAGCACGAGCATGAGCAGGCCGATGATCGCTGTGGAAAGGAGCAGCTCGACCAGAGTGAACGCCCAGGGCAGGCCGCGGTTCCCGGCGCGCGTGTTCATTGGTTGCGCCCGACGTGGGCCAAGTAGGTCAGGATCGTCACGCCGGGTGTCGACAGGAAAAGATTGCGATCCGCCTTGCCGTCATCGCTCGGGCTCGAACTGCTGATCGGGATGTCCCGGTTTCCGGGATTGTTCGCGATCTGCACCGTCAGCGTCGCCACATGCGGAGCGTCGCCACCCGTGTTCGTCTTCGGCAACGCGGTCTGCGGCATCACACGCACATTCACATGGTAGATGATCTTCCCTTTCTCTTCGGTCGAAAGACTGGCCGGGTTCTTCGGCACGATCTCATTCCCCTGCTCGTCGAAATACCGCAGCACCGGCGCGCCGACCTTTGGTGCGCGAAAAGTGTAGTTCGCCGTCGCCGGCAGGTTCTTCTCGTCGATGAGGACATTGAAATCCGTCTGCTGCGCATCGCCGATGACCCGCTGCGCGATCTGCGCGCCGACCGAGAGATCCATCGCCTGCCGGAAATTCGTCATCCCCGCCGGGAGCAGCGCGAAAATCCCGACAAAGGCAAACGCCATGACGCCGATCGCGAGCACGACTTCGACGAGCGAGAATCCGCGCCGGCGTGGGGCGGTGAATTTGGAGAACGGGGGGGGCATCGCTGTATTGACGCAGTGAATACATCTACATATCGGCAATAGCCACCCCGGCAATCACGCTATCGCTTTATCCGTCAACAAGCCGCCTGGAAGACTCAGGCAATGATCTCGCTCACGACATTGCCGTGCACGTCAGTCAGCCGGAAATCGCGGCCCGCATATCGATACGTAAGCCTTTCGTGATCAAAGCCCAGCAGCTTCAGAATCGTCGCGTGGAGATCATGCACATGCACGGGCTTCTCGACCGCCTTGAAGCCGAACTCGTCCGTCGCACCGTGGACGTAGCCGCCTTTCACGCCGCCGCCCGCCATCCACATCGTGAAACCGTGGTGATTGTGGTCGCGCCCGTTGATTTTTCCGGCGTTTGAGCCCGGCGTCGGCAGTTCCACGGTGGGCGTGCGCCCAAACTCGCCGCCCCTGATCACCAGCGTGTCCTTGAGCATGCCTCGCTGCTTGAGGTCCTTCAAAAGCGCGCCGATCGCCTGGTCGCACTCGCCCGCGAGCCGGCGGTGGTTCACCTCGATGTCGTCATGCGAATCCCACGGCTGCCCCTCCCCGTGCCAGACCTGCACGAACCGGACCCCGCGCTCCACGAGCCGCCGCGCGATGAGCATCTGCCGCCCCTGCACTCCCGGGCCGTACATGTCGCGCATCGCCTGCGGCTCGCGCGCGATGTCAAAAGCGTCCGCGGCGTCCATCTGCATACGGTAGGCGAGTTCGAAAGACTGCACGCGCGCCTCAAGCTGCGCATCGTTTTGCCGCCGCCGCTCATGCTCGAGGTTGAGCTGCTTCAGCAGGTCGAGCTGCGCCCGCTGCTCCTTTTGGGAAACGTACTTGTTCCGGATGTTCTCGATCAGCTTCTCCAGCGACGTGTGCCGGGTGTCGATGTGCGTGCCCTGATACACGCCAGGCAGGAAGGCCGACTGCCAGTTCTGCGACTCCTGAATCGGATAGCCCCCGGGACACATCGTGATGAAGCCCGGCATGTTCTGGTTCTCGCTCCCCAGCCCGTAGGTCACCCATGAGCCCATGCTCGGGCGCACCAGGCGCGATTCCCCGCAGTTCATCAGCATCAGTGACGGCTCGTGGTTCGGCACGTCGGCGCGCATCGAGCGGATGACGCAGATGTCATCGATCGACTCCGCCGTCTTCGCAAACAGCTCGCTCACCTCGATCCCGCTCTTCCCGTACTTCTTGAAAGCGAACGGCGACTTGAAGCCCGCGCCCGTCTTTCGCTCGGTGCTCAGGTGGTCCATCGGCAGCGTCTTGCCGTGGAATTCCGTCAGTCGCGGCTTCGGGTCAAAAGTATCCACATGCGACGGCCCGCCGTTCATGAAGAGGTGGATCACACGCTTCGCCTTCGGCGCGAAATGCGGCGCCTTCGGTGCGAGAGGATTCAGGTCGGACGGCTCCGCCGCGCTGACCCCCATCGCCTTTCCCAGCACGCTGCCCAGCGCCAGTCCGCCCATCCCCATCCCGCAGCGATGAAGAAAATCGCGTCGCGTGAAGAAATTGTCGGTGAGTCGCGGGGCGTGATGGGACATTGGGAAACGACGGTGACTTTACCGCAGATCAACCGCCCGCGAGCGAACAAATTAGCCCAGCAAAAAGCGCCTCGGCCGGGAATCCGGCCGAGGCGCTTTGCAAAGAGATACGCGCGAGGCGTCCGCTTAGTTCGCCGATGCGGAAGCGGGGTCCACGTTCACCCGGCGGCCTTCGCGGTCAAAGCGCACGCGCCCGTCCACAAGCGCCCAGATCGTGTAATCGCGGCCGAGCCCGACATTCTTGCCCGGCTTAAACTTCGTCCCGCGCTGGCGGATGATGATGTTCCCGGCGACCACAACCTGGCTGCCAAACTTTTTCACGCCGAGACGTTTGCTGACGCTGTCGCGGCCGTTCTTGACTGAACCCTGACCTTTTTTATGAGCCATAAAAGTGAGTGATGGAGAGTGAAAGTGGACCGCGGAATCAGGCCGGGATGCTCGTGATCTTCACGCGCGTCAGATTCTGCCGATGCCCGACGCTGCGGTGGTAGCCCTTCCGGCGGCGAAATTTGAAATTGATGAGCTTCGGTCCGCGGAAATGCTCCACGACCTCCGCCACGACGCTCCCACCCTTGATGTCCGCGCCGAGCTTGATGCTATCGCCCGCGCCGACGCACAGCACGTCGGAAAACTTCGCTTCTGCGAGCGGTTCTGCGTCGAGTCGGTCGATCTCGATCACATCACCCTGCGCTACGCGGTACTGTCTGCCGCCGGTTTTGAAAATTGCGTATGCCATATAATACTTTGTTTGGAAAAAGGGAGCGGGAGGCTGCCATGCCTCCTCAAGGGTGACAAGGTGTATTTTCACCGATTTTCGACTCCGCCGAAAACCTCATCCGCAGCCCAGCCCGCCCGCCAATCCCGATGCCTACGGTTTCGGCGCTTCCGGCACCGGCGACGGATCGAGATTCGGGGTCGGCAGCGGCACGCTCGGCACCGGCAACTCCGTCGGAGCCGAGTACGACGGCGCCGCATATCCCGTCGGCTGCTTCGTGCGGATGATCGAAGTCACCGCGCCCTGCGAAGGCGTCTTCTTGTTCGCCACCACCAGCCGCGGCGGCTTCGCGCCCCATGCCGGGATGTCCTCTGTGGCGATGCGAAACCCTTCCGTCCGGAAATTTGACGTCACCGCCTGCTGCGAGTGATTCAAATCATACCAATACACTGGCATATAACGGTAGCTCACCGTGTAGCCCTTTGCGTAATAGCGCTGCGTCGGGCGGTAATAGAGCGGCTCACGCAGCCGGTCCCGGTCCCCGCCATACTCGCCCCGGCGGTAGGTCCGGTCCTCCCCTCCGTACCATGGACGGTACGCACCGTAGCCCGGATCGTCATCATACGCCGAAGCCGCAAGCGGCAGACCGAGGACAAATGCGGAGCCGACAGCAAAGAGGAATACGGACTTGTTCATAAGAGAGGGAAGCTTGCGTTTTGTGTGCCACCGATCATCGGCCTCGTCCAGTATTCCTTTAACCCCATTTTCCATCCCCTACCCCCCCAGATACGCCGCCTGCACCTCCGCATTCTCCCTCAGCGCCGCCGACTTGTCCTCCAGGATGATCCGCCCCGTCTCCAGCACATACCCGTAGTGCGAAACCTCCAGCGCCAGATTCGCATTCTGCTCCACCAGCAGGATCGTCAGCCCCAGCTCCCGGTTGATCTCCACGATCTTCTCAAAGATTGTCTTCACCAGCAGCGGCGCGATCCCCAGCGAAGGCTCATCCAGCATCAGCAGCTTCGGCTTGCTCATCAGCGCCCGCCCGATCGCCAGCATCTGCTGCTCCCCCCCGCTTAGCGTCCCCGCCGTCTGCCCCACCCGCTCCTTCAACCGCGGGAAAATCCCAAACACATACTCCAGATCCTTCGCGATCCCCGCCTTGTCCTTCCGCAGATAGGCACCCATCTGCAGATTCTCCATCACGGTCAGGTTCGAGAAAACCATCCGCCCCTCCGGCGCCTGCGCCAGCCCGCGCGCCACGATCCGGTGCGGCGGCAGATTCGCGATCTCCTCCCCCTCAAACCGGATTCCCCCCGACTTCACCCCCACGATCCCCGAAATCGCCCTCAGCGTCGTGCTCTTCCCCGCCCCGTTTGCCCCCACCAGCGTCACGATCGTCCCCTCCTCCACCTTGATCGAAACGCCATGCAGCGCCGCGATCGACCCGTAACTTACAACCAGCTCATTGATCTCAAGCATCCCACCACCAAAGCGACCCCCGCCCGAAAAGCCAAGCCCTCCCTCCGGCCCGTCGCCCGTCCCATGCAATCTTTCACAGGCAAGCGGACGGTTCGAGGAAGCAAAGGACGCGTGGGCACCCGCCCCGCCGCATGCACGGCCTTCGAGTCGGAGGGCGTTTCGATACCGAATGGGCACCGGTCCAGGGTCGGAAAAGCTGGCCGAACCCGGCTCTGAATGACGAGGATGCGCGGCATCATGCGACGCGTCTTTCCCCTCATCGTTATCGCCGGGGTGCTGCTCGCGCCGGACCTCTTCGCGGCCACGCCCGGCGGAGCGGACGGGCCCGCCTTCCCACTGCCGCTCGACCACTACGCGGACGCCGGCCACACCGGCATTCTCGATATCCTCCGGCATCGGATCACGGTCGATCGATTCAATCTGGTGGCTTCGATCATCTTCCTGCTCGCCATCATCCACACGTTTCTGGCCACGAAATTCACGCACCTCGCCCACCAATGGCGCGACGAGCATGCGGCGAAAATCCGCGCCCGCGGCGGCCCTCGGGAATCCGCCTCACTCGAAGGCGGGAAGGAGTCGGTTTCGTTCAAGGCGGAGATCATGCGCTTCCTCGGCGAAGTCGAGGCCATCTTCGGCATCTGGGTCGTGCCGCTGCTCGTGGCCATCACCATCTTCAAAGGCTGGCCGGCCGCCGAGAATTACATCAGCCACGGCGTCATCTTCACCGAGCCCATGTTTGTCGTCGTCATCATGTGCATCGCTGCCACGCGCCCGGTGCTGCGCTTCGCTGAGCGGAGCCTGCGGATGTTTGCAAAGCTCGGCGGCGAGCGGCCCGCGGCATGGTGGCTCTCGATCCTCACAGTCGGGCCGCTGCTCGGATCCTTCATCACCGAACCCGCGGCGATGACCATCTGCGCGCTGCTCCTTGCCCGGCAGTTTTACGATCTCAGTCCCAGCGTGAAGTTCCGCTACGCCACGCTCGGCCTGCTCTTTGTGAACATCTCCGTTGGCGGCACGCTCACACATTTCGCCGCCCCGCCCGTGCTTATGGTCGCGTCAAAGTGGGTCTGGGACACGCCCTTCATGCTCACGCATTTCGGCTGGAAGGCGATCGTCGGTATCGTGATCGCCAACCTCATTTACTTCGCCGCTTTCCGCCGCGAGTTCGCGTCCCTGCGCCTCTCGGAGCAGGCGGACGAGCAGCCCGAGCACTGGAGCGACCGCACCGATCCCGTGCCCTCGTGGGTCACCGTGATGCATCTCGCCTTCCTCGGCTGGACGGTCTTCACCGCGCATTACCCCGCCCTCTTCATGGGCGGCTTCCTCTTCTTCCTCGCCTTCACCACCGCCACCGAGCACCACCAGAATCCGCTCAGCCTCAAGCCCGCGCTGCTCGTCGGATTCTTCCTCGGCGGCCTCGTCATCCACGGCGGCCTGCAAGGCTGGTGGATCGAGCCCGTGCTCGCCCGCCTCGGCGAGACGCCCCTGCTCCTCAGCGCGATGGGCCTCACCGCCTTCAACGACAACGCGGCCATCACCTACCTCGCCACGCTCGTGCCGAACTTCACCGAAGTCCTCAAATACGCCGTCGTCGCCGGAGCGGTCGCCGGCGGCGGCCTCACCGTCATCGCGAATGCGCCCAACCCCGCCGGCCAGTCCATCCTCTCCGGCTATTTCGTGGACGGCGTCGCCCCGTTCAGCCTTTTCCTCGGCGCACTCATCCCCACCGCGATCATGGCCGCGTGCTTTCTTTTCCTGTAGCGCGGCAGTTGGGAAAAAGCGCGGACGCCAGCCGGAGATCAGCCGCCGCGAGAGGCGGAGCCAGGCGAGATCAGAGCACGATCGTGTCGCCCAGTCCGGGCAGCACGGCCTTGATGCCGTGGCGGCGCTGAATGAGTTCCGCCAGCGGCTCCCGCCCGCGCGCTTCACCGTGAGTCAGGGCGACCTTCGGCTTGCCCGGAGCGAGATGGCCGAGCCACTTCATCAGCTCAGTCTGCCCGGCGTGCGCGCTGAAGCCGTTGAGCGTCTTGATCTGCGCCTTCACGGAAATCTGCTCGCCGAAAATCCGCACGGCCTTGGCCCCATCCACCAACTGCCGCCCAAGCGACCCGGCGACCTGATAGCCGACGATCATCACGACGGTCTCCTTCTTCCAAAGCCCGTGCTTGAGGTGGTGCAGGATGCGCCCGCCCGTGCACATCCCCGCGCCGGCCATGATCAGGCACGGGCCGGGCGCGTCATTGATCGCCATGGAATCCTGCGGCGAAGGCGTGGCCTTCACGTGCCGGTGGTGGCGCGCGATCGCGCTGGCGCGCCGCAAGGCGTGCGTCTCGTCGTCGAGCAAGTCCGGGTGGCTTCCGTAGATCTTCGTCGCTTCGATCGCCATCGGGCTGTCGATATACACGGGGAAGGGCGGCACCACGCCAGCGGTGAAAAGCTCGTCGAGGTGAAAGAGAATCTGCTGCGTCCGCCCGACGGCGAACGCCGGCACGAGGATGCGCGCCTTCTCCCGCACGACCTGTTCGATGATGCCGCGGAACTCCGCGAGCGTATCCGCCAGCGTGCGGTGATCCCGGTCGCCGTAGGTGGATTCGAGAAAGACCGCATCGGCGCGATAGAGTGGCTCGGCATCGCGGACCAGCGCCATTCCCGATGGGCCGATGTCCCCGGAAAAGACGACCGTCTTCGTGATGCCGTGCTCCTCGATCTTCAGCTCGATGCTGGAGGAGCCGAGCATGTGCCCCGCATCCACAAAGCGCGCGGTGACGCCCGCGGCGACCTCGATGGGCGCGTCGTATTTCACCTCGCGAAAACGCTGCACCGTCTGCTCGACCTCCGCGGCGTCGTAGAGCGGAGCGAGGAGCGGCTTCCCGGCGCGGGCGCGCTTGCGGTTCGCGCGCTCGACATCAAAGGACTGCACCTTCGCCGAGTCCCGCAGGATCAGGCCGGCGAGATCGTGCGTGGCGTCCGTGGCGAAAATCGAGCCGGGGTAACCGCCCTTGATCAGCAGCGGCAACCGCCCGCAGTGATCGAGATGCGCGTGTGTGAGGAGCACCGCGTCGAGCCCCGCCGGATCGAGCCGGGCGGGGAGCACATTCTTCGCGTCGCTCCCGCGTCCGCCTTGGAAAAGCCCGAAGTCCACCAGCACCCGCGCGCGTCCCGTCTCCACGAGATATGAGGAGCCCGTCACTTCGCCGGCGGCGCCGTGGAGGGTGATTTTGACGGGGCCCGGTTTGGTTTTGCGGCGTGATTTCATAGCAGTGTTTTAAAGAGCAGGCCGGTCATGCCGGCGCCGAGCACGACGGGGATCACGTCCCATTTCCAGCGCACCATGCCGGCAAACGCCACCACGCAGACCGCGACCGCGAACGCATCGACGCTGCGCCCGCCGGGAAAAAGCACGTGCAGTCCGAACCAGACGGCGAGATTCAAAATCACCCCGACGACTGCGGCGGTGACAGCCGAGAGCGCCGTGGTGAGCTTCTCGTTCCCGCGCAACTGCTCGATGTGCGGAGCGCCGAGAAAGATCCACAGGAAGCACGGGATGAAGGTCGTCCACGTCGTGATGAAAGCGCCGAGCGTGGCGCTGAGCAATGGCGGGAGCGCGCCCGGCTGATTCCAGCCGCCGAGGAATCCCACGAACTGCAGCACCATGATGAGCGGGCCGGGCGTCGTCTCGGCGAGGCCCAGCCCGTCGAGCATCTGCGGCGCGGTGAGCCAGCCATGCGTCTCCACCGCCTGCTGCGAAACATACGGCAGCACCGCATACGCGCCGCCAAAGGTGACCATCGCCGCCTTGCTAAAAAATATCGCCTCCCGAAACAGCGTGTGGCCCGTCCCGAGCCACAGCGCGAGCACCGCGACCGGCGCCCACCACAGGCCCAGCCACGTCGCGCAGACCCTCAGCGCCCGGCCGAGTGTCGGGCGCGTATGCTCGGCCGCGGCGACATCGTCGCCTATCACCGTCGTCTCTCCCGCACCCGATTTCGGGCCGTGTCCGCGGATGACCAGGAACTTGTCGCGCCGCACTTGTCCCCCGACAAAGCCGATCAGCGCCGCCGCCACAATGATGAGCGGGAACGGCACTTTGAAAAAGTAGATCGCCACGAAAGAGAGCGCCGCCAGCGTCCACATCACCTCGTTTTTCAGCGCCTTGCCGCCGATGCGAATGACGGCCGCGGCGACGATCGCGAGCACCGCCGGCTTCAACCCATAGAAAATCGCCGCGACCCACGGCACCGCGCCAAACGTCACATAGACCAGGCTCAGCGCCCACAGCAGGAACATCGACGGGATGACAAAAAGCGCGCCCGCCACCACTCCGCCCCACGTCCTGTGCAGCAGCCAGCCGACATAAGTCGCGAGCTGCTGCGCCTCCGGGCCTGGCAGCAGCATGCAGTAATTCAGCGCGTGGAGAAATCGTGCCTCACTGATCCAGCGCCGCTTTTCCACCAGCTCCGCGTGCATGATGGCGATCTGCCCGGTCGGCCCGCCGAAGCTGATGAAACCGAGCTTCAGCCAAAAGCGGGACGCCTCGCCAAAACTCGGATGTCCGTTTGGCGGTCGTCCGCCGGAGGGTGTTTTGTCCGGTGTCATGCAGGAGTCTCGGTCACGGTGCGATTCGATTTGTCGTGAAATCCCGCCGCCACGTCCACTCCTCGATAAGGCGGAACGCGCGGGGCGCATCATCCATGGCGATTTCGGCGAATCACTGGATGCAGGGAATGCCATCACTGATGTCATGCGGATTCCGGCCATTCTCTGGTTTGTTCAAACGGTTGGCGTTCCTCGGAATTGATCGCGGCCCGGGGCGCCGACATTGCGCAGGTTGCGCACGGCTTTTACGACCTCGAGCACGAGCAGCGGAACCGTGGAAATGGCCAGCAGCATCAGGCAATCGCCGAACGACATCAGCGAGGTCTTTAGAAACTTCGCCAACATCGCGTTGTGATGACTCCAGACCTGGATGCTGAACGAGACCGCTACGACGAGGAGAAGGTTGAGGTTGGAGAAGAAATTCATCCGCCAGATGGGCCGCGTCTCGCTGCGGGCACCGAAGGAGCGCAGCAACTCGGCGAAGACGAGCGCGGCAAAGGCGTGGGTGCGGGCCATCTCGGGCGTCTCGTATTTTAGTGCGTAGAGATAGACTGCGAACGCAATGCCGGCGGTCAGCGCGCCGGTGAGGAACATGGTGCCAAGGAAGCCGCCGTCGGTGATGCGCTCATGCCGGGCGCGCGGTGGCTGTTTCATCACATCGGAGTCGATCGGGTCGGTGGCGAGGCAGAGCGCGGGGAGGCCGTCGGTGACTAGATTGATCCACAGCAAATGGATCGCGAGCAGTGGCATCGGCAAACCCATGACGATGGCCGCGGTCATGAGCAGCAGTTCGCCGCAGTTGCCCGCGAGTAGGTATTGCAGCGTCTTGCGGATGTTGTCGTAGATGCCGCGGCCCTCCTCCACGGCGGCGACGATGCTGGCGAAGTTGTCATCGGTGACAATCATGTCCGCCGCTTGTTTGGTGACTTCCGTGCCGCTGCGGCCCATGGCGATGCCGATGTCGGCTCCTTTGATCGCGGGCGCGTCGTTGACGCCGTCGCCGGTCATTGCGACCACAGCGCCGTTGGCTTTCCATGCGCGAATGATGCGCAGTTTGTGCTCGGCGGTGACGCGGGCATAGACGGTGGTCTTCGGCGCCCGCTGGCGGAGATCGTCGTCCGTCATCTTTTCCAACTCCACACCCGCAATGGCCGCGTCGTCGGCTGAAGCAATGCCGAGTTCCCGCGCAATCGCTGTCGCGGTGTGCGGATGGTCGCCCGTAATCATGACCACGCGAATGCCGGCGGAACGACACTTCGCGACGGCCTCTTTGGCCTCCTGACGCGGCGGATCATACATGCCGGTCAGGCCCACGAATACGAGATCGCGCTCGACGGCTTCCGGGGTGAGCTCGGCGGGCCGAGCGTTGTCCAGGTCACGCCAGGCCGAGCCGAGCACGCGCAGGGCTTGCTGCGCCATCGCGGTGTTTTGCGCCACGATGGTCTCTCGATCGTCAGCCGTCATGGGGCGGACGCCGGCGCTGGTGTAAAGATGGGTGCAACGCTCCAGCAGCACGTCGGGCGCACCGTTGATGAAGGC
>JAYTML010000167.1:0-6085 GCA_043728655.1 Chthoniobacter sp.
TGGATTCCGCAGATGGAGGAGGCCGGCATCCGCGTCATGCGGACCTTTCGCAGCAACTGGGACGCGGTCGAACCCGAGGAGGGAAAATGGAACTGGCCACTGGTGGATAAGCAGATGGCCTATCTTACCGAACATCAATTTGAGTTCGGCGGCATCCTTCTCGGAACCCCTCGCTGGAATACCAAGGACAAGGGCGGCACTTTGCCGGTCAACAATCTGCCGGCGTGGTCCAACTACGTCTCGGAGCTGGTGAAGCACTGCAAAGGAAAGGTGAAATACTGGGAAGTATGGAACGAGCCGCCAAACTTCACGGGCCGCGATCAGACACCCGCGGATTACGCCAAGATCGTCGTCAGCGCCTACGACGCCGCGAAGGCGGCAGATCCCGCCTGCCTCGTAGGTCTGGCTGCCAAGTCCGCGCATCTGAACTACCTCGAACAGACGATCAAGGCGGGTGCGAAAGGGCATTTCGATTACATCGTCCTGCACCCATACGAAATCCTGAATGGCATCGCCGACAATTTGGGAACGGAAGCCGTTTACATGGCCATCGTTCCCACCGTCCGGAAGATGCTCGCCGCCCAGGACCCAGCCAAGGTGAACGTGCCGGTCATTTTCACCGAGCTGGGCTGCGAAGCCAGCAAAGGCCCCGATGTGCAGGCCCACGCGCTGGTCAAAGCCTATGCGATGGGAATCGCGCAGGGCGTCGCGTGCATCCAGTGGTTTGAAGGCATGGACGGCGACAGCGGACCCATGGGCCTGCTAAAGCGCGACGGCACTCCGCGTCCGTCTTACACGGCGATGGCACAGATGATCCGGCATCTGGGCCAGCATCCGACTTACCACGGATGGGTGCTGCTCAATGGCAAAGACTACGGCTTCGTTTTCCAAGGCGCCAAAGGCACAGTGCTCGCGACATGGGCTCCGCGCGGAGAGCCCGATCTCGTGAAGTTTGGCCAGGCAGTGCAGGTCGTGAACCCATTGACCGGCGAGACGATCAGCGCGGACGGCTATAACTTAACAACCGCTCCCGTCCTCGTGCTGGGCGTGCCGGCAAACATCCTCGCGCAGGCGCAGGCGAATAGGAACAAGCCGCTCTCGTGGGGCGGTGACTACGCCAATGCGAAATCCGTCTCGGTAACGATGGGTGAGAGAAACGTGGAAAAGGGTCTGCACACGATGTCCGGCAACGCGGTGGCCGAGGCGGTCGTCGCATACGGCGGCTCCGCCCGCGCCGGCAGCGTCCCAGGAGGCAATGTCTTCGTCGTCGATCCGACCTTTCTGTCTTACACAACCACACCGATCGAAATCACCGCCGTCCTCCGTCGCAACGAGGCGAACGACAACGCCGGCTTCAATCTTCAATACGAATCCACGAGCGGCCTAAAGGGCGGGCTCGGATGGTACACGGTGCCCGACAACAAGGAGTGGCACACCATGACTTGGAAGATCAACGACGCGCAGTTCGTGAACTACTGGGGCTTCAACTTCTCGTTCAATTCCGACGGGAACAAACTCAACAAGTATTACATCCAAAGCGTGACGGTGACGAAGCTCGCGAAGTAACAACGGCCTGCGAACGCTTAGCGGCCTGTTGAAAGACCGATTTCAGCGCCGTAGGCGTGCCATGTCTATAGAGCTCGTCGGAGACGAGAGTGGCAGCTCCGTAGGAGCGGCATGTGTCCGCGATCCAGAAGACATGCCGCTCCTACGGAGCTTCGGCGCTTTTCTCACGGGGTTCTATAGAGATGGCGCGCCGACGGCGCTGAGGAAGCCGCGATGCAGGCGGAGAACATTTTCAACAGGCTGCTAGAGCCCGCCGAGCTGCTTCAACCGCATCGCGGAGACGGGGTGGGCAGTGCCTAGCTCCTGCGCGAAGAGCGAGACGCGGAACTCCTCCAGCATCCAGCGGAATGCCTCGCGCTGCGGCCCGGGCACGCGGCCTTCCCATTGCGCGAAAGGCGTGAACTGCCTCGCCTTCTCGGTGTCCTTCGCGGGACTCACGGCGGCGCGCTCGGCGCGGATCTGGATGGCGCGGAGGTAGCGGTGGAGATGCGGCAGTTGCGTGAATGGCGTGCGGGCGAGGAAGTCGCCGGGCACGAGGCGCTGCACGTCCTGCTCGATCCCCGTGTAGCGCTTCGGCGAGGCGAGGACTTTTTGCCGGAGATCGAGGATCTGCCGCGTCCATTCGCCGAGCTGGTGCGCGAGCGCGGGCAGTCCGCGGCGGGCGGATTCGATCATGGCCGCGAAGCGCGCCTCGGTGAGCGGGAAGACCGGCGAAAGCTGGAGCGCGTGGGCGATCAGATTCTGACAGCCGCTTTTTTGCAGCAACTCCGGCGTGGAGAAAGCCGCGGCCGGTGCCTGAAGTTTGGCGCTCATCTGCTGGAGCGCATCGTGAAAGCCTGCCGCCTTTTTCTGCGCCCCCGGCAGATGCCGTGCAAGTCCGCCCAGTTCCTTCCAAAGCCACGCGACTTCACGCGCCAGGACGAGTTCACCCAGACGCCGGACGCCTGCGGGCGAGGCGCCTTCGGCCTCGTCGCGCTTGCGGAAAAGGCGCACGTCCACCTCGGCCTCGCGCAGGGCCAGGCCGGGATAGGCGAGCAGCGGCGCGCCGCCGACCTCCTCCACGACGACGGACTCCGGCAGGTCGCCAAAGGACCACGCGACGACCGCGCGCCGCTCCCAATGGCGCGCGGCTTTCTCCCACGCGTCCGAGCGCACGTCGCGGCTCTCCACCTGCACATGGATCGCCGCCAGGTCGCGGCCCGCGGCCACGGTTTTATTTCGGCCATCCACGACCTCGACGCGCGGCTGGAGATGCGCGGGCAGGCTTTGCGCCGGCCAGTCCGCGGCGCGCACGGGGACGCGATACTTTCGCGAAAGGAACTCCGCGAGCGCGGTCAGGAAGTCGGCGCGGCCCGGCTGAAACTCGGCGGCGATTTCGCGGATCTTCGGCTCCAGCGGCATGAGCGGCTTGCGCACGCTTTTCGGAAGCGCGCGGAGGAGCACGCCGATCTGCTCTTCGCGCAGGCCGGGCACCATCCACTGGAGCTGGCCGGTGGTGAGCTGCGCGGCGACGGGCAGCGGCACGCGCACGGTCACGCCGTCGGCGTCGTCGCCGGGCGTGTAGGCGTAGGTCACGGGCAGCGCGGTATTGCCGAGCGCGATGTGGTCGGGAAAAAGAGCGCGATCGTATGTGGCGTCGTCTTCGCCGATGAGGTCGGCCTCCGTGGCGCAGAGGAAATCCGGCTCCCGGCCGATGCGATCGCGGACGAGCTTGTTCAGGTCATGCACCGAGGAGACGCCGGTGATGCGCGCGGCGTAGAACTGATACAGCGACTCCTCCAGATCGTGCGCCCGCCGGCTGCGCACGCGGGTGAGCGCGGTCTCGATCTTGTCGCGCACCTTTCCATTCTCGACAAAGAACCGGTGCGGCAGCCGCGCCTCCTCGCCGACCAGCGCGCCGCGGATGAACAGCTCCGTCGCATGCACGGGATCGATGCGGCCGTAGTCCACCAGCCGCCGCACGACCTCCAACCCGCTCACGAGCACGCGCTCCAGCACGAGCACGCGTCCGGCTTTCGCGCTCCAGTGCGGCTCGGTGTGGCGGTAGTTGCAAAGGTGCGCGCCGAGCTCGATGACCCATTCCGGATTGATCCCCGCGACGGATCGGGCGAAGAGCTGCGACGTTTCCACGACCTCGCCCGCGACGATCCATGGCGGCTGTTTGCTTTTGTCGTCGGGCTTTGCGGCGACGCTGCCCTTGCGCGGTTTCTCGCGGCGTTCGTAGAGATTGGAGCCAGGAAAAAGCGTGGTCAGCCGGTCGCCCGACGCCTTGTAGGTATTCCGCTCCTGCCGCAGCGCGATCTGCCCGAGCAGGCCCGCGAGGATCGAGCGGTGGATGGCGGGGTAGCTGGCTTCGGCCGCGTCCATCGTCTGCCGCTGGCTCTTCCTTCCGTCCTTGGAAGTTGGACGTTGAGCGTTGGACGTTGGACGTTCGCCCCCCCGCAGCGGCCTTTCATTTGGCGCTTCCTCCTCCACCGCATCCGCGAGCTGGCGGTGGATGTCACGCCACTCCCGCATCCGCGATTGGGAGAGAAAGTTCGCTTTGCAGAAGCGGCGGAGCGCATTGCCGCTGCCCTTCGTTTCGGATTCCGGCGATGCGCGCCAGATATTCAGCAGCGAGAGAAAATCCGAGTCGGGATCGGTGAAGGCGCGGTGCGCGGCGGCGGCGGCTTCCTTCGCATCCTCCGGGCGCTCGCGCGGGTCTGGCACGCTCAGGCCGGCGGCGATGATGAGCATCTCCGGCAGCGCCTTTTCCTCCCGCGCCTGGAGCAGCATGCGGCCGAGCGTGGGATCGATGGGCAGCCGCGCGAGCTCGTGGCCGAGCGGCGTGAGTTCGTTGGCGTCGCTCAGCGCGCCAAGCTCGTGCAGGAGCTGGTAGCCGGCGCGGACGGCGGCGGAGACCGGCGGATTGAGAAAGGGGAAGGTCTCGATGTCGCCGAGCCGGAATGCCTTCATGCGCAGGATGACCTCGGCGAGATTCGCGCGCTGGATCTCCGGCTGGGTGAAACGCGGGCGCTTTTCAAAATCGTCCTGCGCGTAGAGCCGGATGCAGGTGCCGTCCTGCACGCGGCCCGCGCGGCCCGCGCGCTGGTTCGCGCTGCTTTGGGAGACGTCCTCCACTGGCAGGCGCTTGGTGCGCGTGCGCGGATTGTAGCGGCTCATGCGCGAAAGCCCGGCGTCGATCACGTAGCGGATGCGCGGCAGCGTGAGGGAGGTCTCCGCGATGTTCGTGGCCACGATCACGCGGCGTCGCGGCCCCGGCGCGAAGATGCGCTGCTGCTCGGCAGCGGGCATGCGCCCGAAAAGCCCGATGACCTCGATGCCCGCGCCGAGGCTGCCTTCGAGCAGCTCGCGCGTGTCGCGGATGTCGCGCTCGGTCGGCATGAAGACGAGCACGTCGCCCGCGTCGGACTCGATCAGCGCGTCCTCGGTCGCGCGCACCGCGGCCTCGATGTGGCTCAGTTCGTCCGCGTCCTCGTCGTGGCGCGCGTGGCTTTCGATTGGCGCGTAGCGGATTTCCACCGGCCAGAGCCGGCCAGAGACCTCGACGATCGGCGCACCGCCGAAGGCCTTGGAGAACGCCTCGGTGTCGATCGTGGCCGAGGTGATGATGAGCTTCAGGTCTCCACGTTTGCGCAGCAGCCCCTGGAGGTAGCCGAGGAGAAAGTCGATGTTCAGCGAGCGCTCGTGCGCCTCGTCCAGAATGAGCGCGGAGTAGGCGCGCAGCATCGGGTCGGACTGGATCTCGGCGAGCAGGATGCCGTCGGTCATGAACTTGATCCGCGTGTCGCGCCCGGTGTCGTCGTTGAAGCGCATCTTGCAGCCGACCTCGCGGCCCCATGTGACGCCCAGCTCCTCCGCCACCCGGCGCGAGACGCTCAGCGCCGCGACCCGGCGCGGCTGGGTGCAGCCGATCCGCCCGCGCTCCGCGAGCCCCGCATCCATGCACATCTTCGGAAGCTGCGTGGTCTTTCCCGACCCGGTCTCCCCCGCCACGACCAGGACCTGATGCGCGCGCAGGGCGGCGACAATCTCGTCGCGCCGCGCGGTGATCGGGAGATCGGCTGGATAACGGATCGTGGACATGCGCAGAAAATCGGGCCGCGACGCTACACGCGAACGTCCCCGCGCGAAACACAAGGTGAGCGCGCGCCGCGCGCTTCCAAAACGCCGTGCTTGACCGGCACGGCAGCGGATAGTGGAGACTCCCTTTACCGGCATCGAAAAACCGCACGCTCCAAACCACCACCCGTCCTGTGAAAAAGCAAAATCCCTCACGAACCCGCCCGAGCGGACCGCAGAAGGAACCCTCAATGCCCGCTCAAATGGAACTGACTGAAGCGGCCGGCGCCGCCCAGCCGCCCGTATCCCCCGCATCGCCCGCGGCGGCGGACGCCACCGCCGACCTGCCCTCCCCCGAGCCGGATCCCTCCCCCGAGCCGGATCGCGCCGCTGCCGAGACCGCGGAGGCCGGCGCGCGGACGCCGGAAATCCCGGGCTACGAACTGCTGTGTCTCCT
>JAYTML010000168.1:0-3211 GCA_043728655.1 Chthoniobacter sp.
CCCGTCCGCCAGCCAGCGCTCCGCCTTTCGCGCCGCCCAGTCGCCGTCCATCGGCTGATCGGGCAGCGTGGGAAAGAGCGCGATCGCCGGACGATCCGCGAGCGCGCGGTCGAGCGTGGTGCAGACGCCCGCTGCGAGCGCATCGTCATCGCCCTGGAAGAGCAGGTATTCGCCCTCCGCCATCTGCGCGACCGTCCGGAGATTGCGCGCGAAACCGACGTTTTCGACCTGCCGGAATTTCTTCACCGTCACACCCGCGGGCTGAAATGCCCCGATCACCGCTGGCGTGTCATCGCCCGACGCGTTGTCGCTGAGGCAGATTTCCACGCGCTCCTGCCAGCCCGCTTTCGCGATCACCTCCGCCACGCGCGCGAGCGTTGGCGCGAGCTGCGCCGCGCGCTGGAAAGTCGGGATGCAGATCGAGACGAGCGGCGGCATCACTCAAAGGAAAACGGCACCGTGTCCGCCGGATCGTAGAGCCGGTCCGAGTACGCCGAGAGCAGCATCGGCGGCTCGCCCTCGCCCTGCTCGGCGCGGAAGGCGTGCGCGATTCCGGCTGGCACATGGACCGTCACCGGCTCGGCCTCCGTGAGCGGCATCTCCGCGCGCTCACCCGTCGCGGGATCGGCGAGCAGCAGCGTCGCGCGCCCTTGCAGCAGCGTGAACCACTCGTCAGCGAGCGGATGAAAATGCCCGCCGCGAATCTGCCCAGGCCGCGCCATCACGACATAGAACTCGCCCGTCGCCGCGGGCAGCCCGGCCTCGTGGCCGTCGATGCACTTCAGCAGCCAGCCTCGCGCGTCGCCGCGGTGCTGGCGCGGATAAAGGCGGATGCGGTCGGGCAGCTTCATGCGAGCATCCGGGCCAGACCGGTGGAGAGCGGAGTGGCCGGCGTCCAGCCGAGCGTTTCGCGGAGGAGGGAAACGTCCGCGGTGTAATCCATCATCTCGTCGCTGCGGTACGGCCGCGCGCCGAAGCGCAGATCCGGCGCTAAGCCCGCGCAGCGCAGCGCGTCCGCGACCGCCTCGATGAAAGCGCGGAGCGTGATCACGGCACCGGAGGCCACGTTCAGCACGCGCAGCGCGCCGCCCGCGGGCGGTGCGGCAAGAGCGCGCCAGAAGGATTCCGCGACATCACCGACCTCGGCGTAGTCGCGGAGCTGCCCGCCCGGCGTGAGATCGACCGGCTCGCCCGCGCGCGTCTTTGCAATGACGTAGGCCGCGAGCCGTCCGGCGGGTTCGCCCGCGCCGTAGATGCTGAATGGCCGCACCACCGTGACCGGCAGCCGCGCGGCGTAAAACGATGCGATGGCCGTCGCCGCCGCCTTGCTCGCGCCGTAGGCGGAGTTTGGCAGCAGCGGATCGCTCTCGCGCCGCGCCCGGTCGAGCGGCGCGTATTCAAATCCCGACCCCGCGCACACGACCGCGGGCGGCGATGCGAGCCGCGACGCTGCCTCCAGCACGTTCGCAAGCCCGAGCGCATTGACGCGGCAGAACGCATGCACATCGCTCTGCCCGTAGGCCACACCCGCCGCGGCGAGGTGGATGATCCCGCTCGGCGCGACCTCCGCCACCACCTCCGCCACGCGCGCCGCGTCCTCGATTTCACCCGGATGAAACGCCACACCGTCGCCCAAAGCCGTGCGCCCGAACCCGTGCATCTCCGCAGCGAGCCGGCGCCCCATTTCCAGCACATGCCGCCCGACAAAACCGGCCGCTCCCGTGATGAGCACGCGCCCGCCTTTCCACTCCGGCTGCGCCGCGCTCATGCGCCGCGCGCCCAGCCCACGCCCTGCTCAAACGCGGCGCGCTCAAACTCCGCGATCTGCCCGAGCGTGAACGCCCGCAGCTCGGCCGGCGCACCGCCTGCGGCGTGCTCGCGGTACCAGCGGGCGGTCTGCTTCACGGACTCCGCAAACGGCCACGTCGGCCGCCAGCCGAGGAGCCTCTCCGCCTTCTCGATCGAGAGCTGGAGCCGCCCCGCCTCCTTGCCCGTGAAAGCCTCGCCGCTCTGTTCCCAACTGCCGGGCCAGTGGCGCAGGAATTCCTCCACGACATCCTGAACGGTGCGAATATCCTCGGATGCCGGCCCGAAATTGAACGGCGAGACGAGCGGCGAATCCTTTGGCTCACGGGCGATCCGCGCGGCCAGCGTGAGGTAGCCGCTGAGGCAGTCGAGCACATGCTGCCACGGACGCAGCGAGGTGGGATTGCGCACCGGCACGGGCTTGTCCCCGATGATGGCGCGCGCGCAATCCGGCACGATGCGGTTCGCGGCAAAATCGCCGCCGCCGATGACATTGCCCGCGCGCGCGGTGACGGTGCGCCCGAAGGCCGGATTGTCGCGAAAGAACGAGCGGTACCACGAATGCACCACGAGTTCGGTCGCCCCCTTGCTCATGGAATAGACATCGTGCCCGCCGAGCGGATCGGTCTCGCGGTAGCCGTAGTCCAGCTCGCGGTTTTCGTAGCATTTGTCGCTCGTCACCACGAGCACGTCGCAGCCGAGGCCGAGCTGATGCACGGCTTCGAGCAGATGCGCGGTGCCGACGGCGTTCGAGTAAAAAGTGGCTAGCGGGTCGTGGTAGGACGTCTGCACGATCGCCTGGGCCGCGAGGTGCAG
Organism: Chthoniobacter sp.; assembly: GCA_043728655.1. Classification (GTDB taxonomy): domain Bacteria; phylum Verrucomicrobiota; class Verrucomicrobiia; order Chthoniobacterales; family Chthoniobacteraceae; genus Chthoniobacter. The sequence continues at coordinate 2,623 of JAYTML010000168.1, forward strand.
GATGAGCTGCGGGCGCACGGCACCGACGGCGTCGCGCAGCGGTTCGAAGTCGCGGATATCGACCATCCGCTCGCTCGTGAAGGTGTCCTCGCGGATCATCGGGTAAAGGCACGGCCCAGGCACTGGCGACAGCGCCAGCCCGTGGACTTCCGCTCCGAGCCGTTGCAGCCAGAGCGCCAGCCACGCGCCTTTGAAGCCCGTGTGCCCGGTGAGCAGAACGCGGCGCCCGCGATAAAAGTCGGAGAAAGGAGTGGTCACGGCGTTACCAGTTTTTCCACGGCGCCTCGCCCGCGTCCCAGAGGCGGTTGAGCATCTCGTATTCGCGGTAGTTGTCCATGCACTGCCAGAAGCCGCGATGCTCGTAGGCGTGGAGCTGGCCCTCGGCGGCGAGCCGGGTGAGGGGCTCCTTTTCCAGCACGCACTCGTCGCCCGCGAGGTATCCGGCGATGCGTTTGTTCAGCACGAAGTAGCCGCCGTTCACAAACTCGTCCTGGCTCCGCGGCTTCTCCTGAAAGCTGCGGACGCGCGTGCCTTCGAGCCCGAGATGGCCGAAGCGGTTCTCCGGCAGGATCGCCGTGAGCGTGGCGAG
>JAYTML010000169.1:0-4509 GCA_043728655.1 Chthoniobacter sp.
CTTTTTTCGCATCGAGCCGAAGCCGATAGACACCACGCACGATGTCATCGGTGCGGGCGAGGCTGACGGTGGTGGCGTGCGTGATGGCGTCGCCGATCCGGCCGGCATACGTCACCTCGGTGAGGCACGGACCCTGCCGATAATACAGGGTGCGCATTCCGGCGTGCGCGATCCGCTTTCCCGCTGTGTCGAAGAAGCGGAAGAAGTCGCCACCGCCGACATTGCTGGTCCAGCCCCATGGGTCGCCCTTGCCGGTTGAGCGCACCATCACGGGGCGCACATCGGTGATCGTGCAATTCGCCTGCACCTGATCCGGCTCGAAGCAGATGCTCTCGCCCCACGCTCCGAGCGCGCTCTGATTCCAGAGCTGATTGCTGCCCCAGCCGATGAGGCAAAGCTGCGCGTGCGACGCCGCTGCGACGCCGCCCCAGTGGCCGTAGGCGAGCGTGAGTTCCAGTTCGACGGTCGTCTTCGCGGGCAGTCGCACTTGCGAGATGGCGTGCAGCCATTGGTCCGCATACACGCCGCCCTCGGGCTTGTTGTGCCAGTTTTTGCTGAGCTGCACAGGGATGCCGGTCGGGCTCCCGCTCGAATCGCGCAGGATCGCGGAGACGCCGGTGATCGCCGATCCGATGCGCTGGCGAAAGCCACGCGCCGTCTTTTCAAACATCAGCCTTGCGAGCTGTTCGCGATCGCTAGGATTCGAGAGCACGAGTTTCACACGCTCGATGGCATCGTTGCTCGGAGCCTTGCCGCCGGGTGGCACGATGGGCTCGATGCCGTCGAGATTGATGCGATGCCAGCCGACGGCGGCATCATACTCCACCGGGCGCGCCGCGCCGTTGGGGATCTCCGTTGCCTGCGCCGTGATCGGGCTCTTCGATTCCTCCGTTGTGAACCCGAGAGGATCCAGTGCCAGCAACACCTGACTCCACTTCCCGTCGCCCCATGCTTCAGCGGCACCCTGCTCCCAACGCTGATGCAGCCTGCCTTTCGCGGTGGTGAGGCTGATTTCCATCGCAGCACTCCTCCACTGCTCTCCGGGTTTCGGTCGCGCGGCGAGGATCAGCGCCAGCCGGTCCGGCCACACCGCCGTCTCGAATCGAGCCTCCAAATTCAGACGCGCGCCGTCTTCAGCCGTGAACACGAGGTCCGTCACATCCGCCCGCTGGAAGAACCGCCCCGATTCAATCAAACGCGGCCCGCTCCACCGCGACCATTTTCCGCCTGCCGTGCAGCGATACGTTTTCCCTTCCACCGTGATGCTCAGCGCCAATTCCGCCGCAGGCAGGCTCTGCCACGTCCTGTCGTCCAGCAGCGTCGCCGCATCGTAGCCCGCGCCATTCACCGCGCCGAAATGAGGCACGCGCATCGTCTCCGTATTCAGCGCAAACGCATACGAGCCGGTCTGGACGCACCGCAGCCACGGCGCGCTCGGCGTGTGCGATGGAAAACCATCCGCCCACCACATCTGCGTGTAGTCCGCCACGCGCGGCATTATCGCGACCGGGTCCGGCGCGCTTTGCGATGCCGCGCGAAGGCTCACGCAGCAGAGCCACGCGATAAGGATGGAAATGGATTTGGTCATCAATTCTGGGCGCACATCGTCGCTGCCGCGCAACTAGTGCATCCAACACTTGCCGTCGATGTCAGAAAGCGCGCTACTCGCTTCAATGCGCATCCTCGTCGTCGAAGACTCCACACGCCTGCGCCAGACCGTGAGCACCTGGTTGCGACGGAATGGCTTTGCGGTGGACACGAGCGCCGACGGAGAGGACGGCCTGTTGCTTGCGACGACCAACGAATACGACGCGATCGTGCTCGACGTAATGCTGCCGAAACTGGACGGCCTGTCGCTGGTGCAGAGGCTTCGGAAGCGTGGAAACCAGACGCACGTCCTGCTGCTCACTGCGAGGGATACGGTGCCCGACCGTGTCCGTGGGCTGGAGGCCGGTGCGGACGATTACCTGGTCAAACCGTTCGCGTTGGAAGAACTGCTGGCGCGGGTCAAGGCGCTGTGCCGCCGCGCATATGGTGACAAGAGTTCCTTTCTCGTCCTCGCCGATCTGGAGATAGACACCTCAGCACGGAAGGTGAAGCGCGCCGCGCAGTCGGTCGCCCTGCAGCCGCGCGAATATGCGCTGCTCGAATACCTCGCCCGGAGAGCGGGGCAAATCGTGACCCGCGCTGAAATCGAGGAACATATTTACGGTGGGGAGACGGACACCGCGAGCAACACCGTGGACTCTGCGATCTGTTCGCTCCGGCAAAAGCTGGGCGAAGCCAATCCGGCTCCGCTCATATTCACACGGCGCGGGCTGGGCTACGAAATGGTGCCCAAATGAGAACCATCCGCCAACAACTCACCCGCAAACTGCTCATGATTGCAGGACTGCTTTTGATCGGCGGCGGGGCCGGCGTTTTTTGGTGCGCGCGGGCGGCACTGCTGACCCAGTTCGACGCCGCGCTGCTCGCCAGGGCGCAGGCGATCAGCACGCTTACCGGGCGCAATGGAAAGCAATTGCAGATCGAATTCGCCGACGAGCACATGCGGGACTATGACGTCGGCGGCCGGGATTTCTTCGAACTCTGGCAGGCGGATTCGAGTCCCGTGGAGCGCTCGCGATCATTACGCGACGCACATCTGGATTTGCGCCACGGCACGCAGGAAGATCCGCTGACTTGGGATTTCAACTCGTCCACCGGACAGTCGTGTCGCGCACTCGGAATGGCGTTTCGCATTCAGAGATCGGACGACGAAGCGCGCGATGCCGCGCCGCCCGATGCGATCGTCGTGGTCGCTTCAACGCGCGAAAGCCTGGATCGCACGCTCGTGACGCTCCAGTTGGTGCTCATCGGCAGTGCGGTGCTGTTGCTGGCGATTACTGCGTTGGTGGTGCCGCGTGTTTTGCGGCGCGAATTGGCGCCGCTGCAACGGCTGGCCGATGAGGCTGCACAGATTGATGCCGGTTCGCTTTCCGCGAGATTTCCTGCGGATGAATTGCCGGGCGAATTGGCTCCCGTTACCGCGCGATTGAATGAGTTGCTCGCGCGTCTGGAGGATTCGTTCGAGCGCGAACGCCGTTTCAGTTCGGATGTTGCCCACGAATTTCGGACGCCGGTCGCAGAACTCCGGAGCATGGCGGAACTCGCCATCAAACTGCCCGACACACGCGCCGCAAACGCCGATCAGGAAACGCTCGCGATCGCGCTGCAATTGGAATCCATGCTCGTGAATCTGCTGGCGATGGCGCGCGGCGAGCGGGGTGACCTCGACGTGGCGCTCCAGCGAGTCTCCCTGCCTGCGCTCGTTCAGGATATTTGCGAAAAGTTCCAAGCGAAGGCCTCCGCGCGGCAACTGGTCTTGAATTGTCGCGCCGACCCCGGCGGCGAAATGGACAGCGACCCGTGGCTGCTGCGCTCCATTCTGACCAACCTCGTGGATAACGCCGTGGAGTATGCGCGGCCTGGCAGCACGGTGAATGTCGAGACGACTTGGGACGAAGGCCGCTTCTCGACGAGCGTGACGAACACTGTGGAAAACCTTGATGAGCGCGACCTCGACAGTCTGTTCGACCGCTTTTGGCGGAAAGACCCAGTGCGTTCATCCGACGGACACACCGGGCTGGGACTCCCGCTGGCCCGGACCTTCGCGCAATCGCTCGGATGCGAACTTACCGCGCGCTTTGTCGAACCGGGGCGTCTGGCGCTGACCCTGATGAAAACATGAACTGCGGCGCTTTTCGCGAAGCTGAAAAAATCAATCCGAGCCGACTGCGAACGATGAGAACGCGCAGTCGGATTCGTGGCTCTCGATAATGCAGGGATAATGTTCCCGTGAGACACTCGCTGGACCTGCATGAGAACCAAAACGTCCACGAAGCCAGCACCACGAACCGGGACTCCCAAAAGGGCCGCCTCGAAAACACCCAATGCCTCCCTCAGCGCCGTGTGCGCGACCGCAGGAGGCGCGGACCACGCCGCGCGGCTTTTCAATGGCCAGCCGCAGGTGGGCGTGGGGATTTACGACGGGCTTTCCGCGTTGCTCGCCGAGAAGTGGAAGTTCGATTTCATCTGGGTGAGCAGCTTCTGCTGTTCGGCTGCGGCAGGATTGCCGGACGCCGGCATCATCGGATCGGAGGATATTCTCCATGTGATCAAGGTGGTGCATCGCTCGGTGGATCTGCCCATCGTGGTCGATATCGACTCCGGCTATGGCGACGCGGTGAAAGCTTTTCACGTGGCCGAGGCGATGGCGCGCGCGGGCGCTGCGGCCTTGTGCATCGAGGATAATCCGCTCTCGAAACGGTGCAGCCTTTACGACGGCTACGAGCGCGCGCTGGTCACGGTCGAGGAGCACATCGCGCGTCTTCGGGCGGTGCGGGCGGGCATTGCAAAAGCGGGCACGAACTGCCGGGTCATCGCCCGCACCGAGGCGCTCGTGGCGGGAATGGGCGTCAAGGAAGCGCTCCGCCGCGCCACGGCATATGCGGATGCCGGCGCGGATGC
>JAYTML010000170.1:0-15630 GCA_043728655.1 Chthoniobacter sp.
CCAAGGACGGCCCGAAGCTCAGTCCGAAGTGACCGCGCGCTGGACGCGCAGCTCGCTCTGGCGCTGGAAAAAGCGGCGGCGGCGCTCGTCGATGAAGGCGGTGTCGTAGATGCGTTGGCCGAGTTCGCGAAAGCCGAGTTCGAGTTCGGAGACGCTCATTTTCTCCGGCTGGAAATTCACGTCGAAGAGCGTGCATCGATCCCAAGCGCCGGGAAACAGGAGCCGGCCTTGCTCCGCGAGCCGCGCGTAGAGCGGCGTGCCGGGAAAGGGCGTCATCACGGTGATCTGCACCTCGTAGAGTCCGGTCTCGCGGACGAAGTCGAAGACGGCGTCGAACTCGCCCGCGTCGGAATGATCGAGCCCGAGGACGAAGCAGCCGTTGACCGTGAGCCCGGCGTCCTGGATGCGCGCGATGGCGGCGCGGTAGCCGTCGAGCTGGCGGCGCTTCCAGTTGCTGCGGTGCTCCACGCCGTCGAGCCCGCGCGCGGTCGGGCTTTCGAGACCGACGAGGATCTGCGCGCAGCCGCTTTCCTTCATCAGCGCGAGCAGCTCGGGATCGCGCGCGACGGAGATGTCCGTCTCGGTGAACCAGCGCAGCCCCTCGGGAATGAGCGCGCGCACCAGCTCGCGGCCGTGCGCCTTGTCGGCGAAGGTATTGTCGTCGGCGAACTCGATGAACGGATGCGGCCACAGCTCTTTGATGCGGCGGATTTCGGCGATGACTTTCGCCACGGGCTTTGTGCGAAAGCGCGGGTTCAGGCGGATCGACGCGGCGCAGAAGTCGCAGTGGAACGGGCACCCGCGCTGCGTCTGCACGGTCAGCCGGTTGTAGCGCTCGGGCTCCAGCAGTTCGAAGCGCGGCATCGGCGCTTCGCAAAAATCGAACGTCGTGCCGCGCGCGTCGTAGCGCGGCGCGAGGCGTCGCGCGCGCAGGTCGGCGAGCACCTGCCGCCAGACGGGCTCGGCTTCGCCGATCACGATGGCGTTGGCGTGCTGCGCCGCTTCGTCGGGACAGACGGTGACGTGCAGGCCGCCGAGCAGCACGAGCACGCCCGCGGCGCGGAAGCGGTCGGCGAGCGCGTAGGCTTCCAGGATCTGCGCGCTGAAACTGGAGATCGCGACGACATCGAAGTCGCCGGGCAGCCCGTCCAGCGCGGCGAGGTCGGGGACTTCGAGATACTCGACGGTCACGTCCTCGGGAGTGAGACCGGCGAGCGTGAGCAGACCGAGACTCGGGAGCGACGCGATCACTTTGCTCCGCTCGACGAAGCCGGGCAGCGTGAGGCCGATCGCCATCAGGTCCGCATTCTGGCAGCGGATGCCGCTCATCGCGATGAGGCCGAGCTTCATCGCGGCCAGCCGACGAGCGTGCAGACGATGCCCGTCGCGACGCTCACCACGGGGATCGGAAAAAGGTGCCGCAGCGGCTTGCGCCACGCGCTCAGAAAGCAGCACGTCGGCATCGACACCGCACCGATGAGAAACGCCCACGCGCCCCAGCGGGCAAGCGCCGCGTCGAGATGCAATGCATGGTGCGTGAGCGCGAAAAAGAAGTTCACGAAGCCGAGTCCGAAAAACGAAATGTGGCCGAGCCGCGTGAGCCGGCGGCGAAAGCTGTCGTAGCCGCCCATCCAGTCCTCCCGATGAAAGAAGAGGCCGATGAGCGCGCCGGAAAGCACGCCGCAGAGCATGCCGATCCAGCCGGCGCGAAGCATGAGGGAGACGATGGGATCAGTCATGGCGGGAGAAGACGTGGCAGACATTGGCTCCGCCGAAACCGCTGCTGTTATTGAGGACGAGCGCGGGCGGCGTGGCGAGCGTGGCGCGGGGAAAATTCAACCCGGCGCAGTCAGGATCGGGATCGTGGAGATGCGCCTGGCCGGGGATGAAACCGTCGCGCAAGGCGAGCACGCAGAACGCCGCCTCCATCGCGCCCGCGAGCGAGAGGCCGTGGCCGGTGAGCGCCTTCGTGCTGCTCACGGCGGGATGCGCGCCGTGAGCGGTGAAGACGGCGCGCAGGGCGAGCGCTTCCGCGCGGTCACCGGCAGGCGTGGAGGTGGCGTGGGCGTTCACATAGTCGATCCGCTCCCGCCCGACGCCGGCTGACGCGAGCGCCTTTTCCATCGCCGCGCGCAGGCCCGCGCCCTCGGGATGCGGCTGCGCGACGTGGTGGCCGTCGCCCGCCTGGCCCCAGCCGAGCATCACGGCCTGCGTCTGCACGCCGCGGGCGCGAGCGGATTCCTCGTCTTCGAGCACGAGCGCCGCGGCTCCGCCGGTGCCGACGAAGCCGTCGCGCGCGCGATCAAACGGGCGCGAAGCGGTGGCGGGATCGGCGCTGAGCGAGAGCGCATTCATGGCGTGAAAGGGCAGCAGGCTTTCCGCGTTCAGATCCTCCGCCGCGACGACGAGCATCCGCCGCTGGCGGCCGAGCGCGATTTCGTCGAATGCCGCGCCGAGCGCGTGGCTGCCCGATGTGCAGGCGGAGACAAAGCCGCACGTCGCGCCGCGGATGCCGTGATGTGCGGCGAGGTTGAAATTGAGCGTGCCGGCTACGGAACTCACCACGCCGAGCGGGTGCCCGCGCAGCCAGCCGGATTCGGCCATGCGGTTGAGGTGATGCCGCACGAGCATCGGCGAACCGGAGGACGCGCAGAAAAGACCGGTCTCGCCGTCGCGCACCTCGTCCGGCGTGAGCCCGCTTTCCGCGAGCGCCTGCGCGAGCGCGCACGCGGCATACACACCGTGCGGCGGGAGGGAACGCACCAGCGTGCGGTCGAGCGCGTAGTCCGCGGGCCACGTCCAGGCGTTCGCATTCGGCGACGCCACGTCGAAGCCGCGCACCGGCGCCGCGACGCGCACCGGCAGCTCGACACCCGGCACGATCGAGCCAGGCGCGCAACCGTGCCGCAGCTCGCGCAGGCTGGCGAGCACCTCGGCGCGCGAGTTGCCGATGCTCGTGATGAATCCCAGCCCGGTGACGACGACGCGCCGCATCGCTCAGCCCTGCAGCTTCGCGCGCAGGAACTCCTGCAGTTCGCCGAGCGTCTGCACGTGCGCGACTTCGCGCAGCTCGATCGGCACGCCGAGCAGTTCGTCGAGTTTGAAGACCATCTCCGTGAGCGTCAGCGAATCGATGCCCAGCTCCTCGCGAAAGCGCGTCTCCGGCGGCAGCGAGCCGAGCGCAGCGGTATGGGTTTTCGGCCGGTAGAACGCGAGCATCGCGAGCACCAGCGTCCCGAGGCTGGCGTCGTCGCCTGCCTCGCGAAAGCGGAGCACAGCGCCGACGGCGGCTGCGGGGAAGCCCGTGAGTTCCGCGCGGATGGCATCCGGCGATTTTTCCAGAAGACGGGGAGGAGCAGGCATGACGAGGATTCGCGGGCATTCTCCGCATCCCCGCAGGGGCGGCAATGATTGTTATTCCCAGCCTACGAGCGGCTCGCTAATTTTCGCGCCGGTTTCCAATGACATTTGCGCCCGCCGATTACCTCGATCTCAACCACACGGAGCACCGGATGCTTTTTGAGAACTCCGTGAACGTGTGGGACGCGCTCAAGCAGATCACGAGCTACCTGCAGTTCCGTCTGAAGCCGGCGGTGAACGGGCGACTGGTGGGCAAGCCATTCGTGAGCGGCGCGGTCTTTGTCGGGAAAGGGACCGTGATCGAGCAGGGCGCGATGATCAAAGGGCCGGCGTGGATCGGCGAAGGGTGCGAAATCCGCAACGGCTGCTACATCCGCGAGAACGTGATTGTGGGCTCGGGCTGCGTGCTTGGGAACTCGTGCGAGTTTAAGAACTCGATCATTTTCGACGAGGCGCAGGTTCCGCACTTCAATTACGTCGGCGACTCGATCATCGGCTACCGCGGGCATCTCGGCGCGGGCGTGATCCTTTCCAATGTGAAGCTGGACCACAGCGAGATCACGATCCCGACGCCGGAGGGACTGGTGCCGACGGGGCTGAAAAAATTCGGCGCGATCATCGGCGACCGCGCGGAGATCGGATGCAACTCGGTGATCAATCCGGGCTCGCTGATCGGGCGGCGGTCGGTGCTGTATCCGGGCACGATCTGGCGCGGCATCGTGCCGGCGGAGAGTATCGTGAAGACGACGCAGGAGCATCAGATCCGCGCCCGCCGGGACTGACGGGAACCGTCTCTGCGCGAACGCTGTTTGCGGGCTTGCGCTGCTGCGGGGCGTTTGCAACCTTCCCGCCCCTATGTCCAGCCCTGTCGAAACGACCACGCCCCCGGAACCCGGATTCGATCCGCTCGTCTTCTGGATTCAAAACCGGAGCAAGATCCTGCTTTTCTCCGGACTCCTCATCGTGGCGCTGGCGACATGGGGCATCTCGGAGTGGGCGCGCGTGCGCAAACTCACGGGCGCGGAACAGCTCCTCACGGCGGCGAAATCGGCGGACGATTATCGCACGGTGATCGCCGAATATCCCGGCACGCTCGCCGCGGGTAGCGCGTATCTTTTGCTTGCAGAGCAACTGCGGAAGGACGGCAAGCTCGACGAATCGTCGGCGCAGCTCCGGGCGTTTGCGGAAAAGCATCCCGAGCATCCGCTCGTCAGCGGCGCGTGGACGAGCCTCGCGGCGAATCTGGAGGCACAAGGCAAGTCGGACGAGGCGCTGGCCACGTATCAAAAGGTCTCGACGAGCTATGCGGGCAGTTTCAGCGCGCCGGTGGCGCTCCTCGCGCAGGCGCGTCTGCTCAAGGCGGGCGGGAAGACGGAGGAAGCCGGCCGCATCTACGAGCAGGTGACGACGAAGTATCCCGACAACATCGCCGCGCAGTTGGCCGCGCAGGAAAGCCGGCAGCTCAAGAAGTAAGCGCGGGCGCGGGAGGCGCGGGTGGATGAATGGCGAACGCCGTCGCCGCGCGGCGCGGCTTTCCGATCATCCGCCGATCCGTCAATTCGCTCCCCCTACGCCGGTCGGAGCTGGCCGCCGAATCCCGGCGCTTCATCCTCCGCACCGCCAAGCTCGGCCTGCAGCAGTTCGTGCTGGCCGATGAAAAGCTCGCCGCTGAAAATGCCGCCCTTCTCGACGTTGATCGACTTCGCGTAGATCACGCCTTCGAGCGACCCGCCCGAGGCGATGGTGACGCAGCCATCGCAGGTGATGCGCGCCGCGACCTTGCCATGGATTTCGACGGACTGGGCCTTGACCATGCGGACGAATTCCACGTTCGCCTTCTTATCGATGACCAGGCGGTTTGCCTCGATCGTGCCGGCGCACTGGCCCTGCAATTTCACCCGCGCCTCACCCGTGCAGGTGAGGACACCGCGCAGCCGCCCCTCGATGAGCGCCGCACCGCAGCCGATCTTCGCGCTGGTCACATCCGCCTTTGACGAAAGGATCACCTCGCCCTGCGTCTGGATGCTTCGGCCAAACGGGCCCGCGATCTTGAAATCGCGCAGGTCGATGTACGAGCTGCACTGCGGGCAGAGGCTGGACTGCGCCGCGCTGCTGACCTGCTGGCGGTGGCCGCAACTGAAGCAGCAGATGTCGCGGACTTTCTCCCCCGAGACCATTTTCGACAGCTTGTCGAAAAGGGAAGGCCCCTTCAGGCTCGCGACCTCCTTGGCCAGAAGTTTCTCGATCGAGTAGTGCTGGCCGCACTTGCGGCAGAATGTCGATTTGGCAAACGGCGACTCCAGCTGGCTGAACCCGCAATGCGGGCAGTCAGCGCTGACCTTGTCAGCCTGTTTTGGAGTATTGCTGGCCACGACGGGCCGTCCTTAGCGGGCAGCGGCGGGACGGGCGGCCTCCTGGCGTCCACCCTCTTGCTGCGCACGCGCCGCGCCTTTCACGGGATTGACCTCCGACTTGCCGACAAAGGTCGCGCCTTCCTCGATGACGAGGCGCGCCGCCTTCAGGTCGCCGTGGAGCACCGCGCGGGCCTTGAGCTCGCAGCGTTCATCGACGGTGATATTGCCATGCACCTTGCCGAGCACGGTCGCCGACTTGGTCTTGATCTCGCCGCGGATTTCCGCGTTTTCGCCGACGATGAGCGTGCCGCTGGAAGTGATCTCGCCCTCGACCTTGCCGTCGATGGTGAGTTCGTTCTGAAACTTGATGGAGCCTTTGATTTCGACGTCCGCGGAGAGGAGGTTCTTGCCGGTGGAGAGTTCAGCCATGGGAGTGATGTGTGAGGTTGCTAAATGATGCGGTCGCCCGCGCTTGGGTTTGGCCGCGAAACGCCTTTTTCTGTCGTCAAAAACGGCCCGCGGAGAAGATGTGGCGGCGACTATGGTGCGGCGGAAAAAACGTGTCAACGCCCGCCGAGCACCGGTTTGGAATTTTGGCGGTCCGGCGTGCCGCCCCCCGGTCGTCCGCCGTGCCGGCGGGGGAAAAACGCTAGATGCCCGTGCCGACGTACTCGGCGGCGTAGGTCTCAAATTTCGCGGTTTGGCCCACGGGCGGTGGCGTTTCGAGGTCGTAAACGTCGTTGCTGGCCAGTGCCGCAGCCTGTGTGTCCCAGATCATCACGGTCTTCTTGGCCTTGGGAGAGGTCTCCTTGCTGCGCACGGTATCCACGGCGATGTAGCGCACCTTTTTCGTCTTCAAGACGGCCTTTTTCTCCGGTGCGAGGCGCGTGTAGTAGGTGGTCGCCCGCTGCTCCGCGACCTTCATCTGCTCCTTGGTGGCCTTGTGACGGATGATCGTCGTCTGCGTCTGGATGATGCGCGCGAGTCCGCCTTGGGCGAAAGTTTCGACGCTCCCGGCGAGGAGCGCGCAGGCGGCGAGAGCGGCGAACAAGCGGAGGGTGCGGGTTTTCATAAAAGCGGGGCCTAGCTGCCGGAGCCGACGTACTCGGCGGAGTAGGTGTCGAACTTCGCCGTGGAGCCGACCGACGGCGTGCTCTGCACGTCATAGACGCTGTTGCCGACGAGGCTCTCCGATTGCGTGTCCCAGATCATCACCGACTTCTTCGCCTTGGGCGAAGTCTTCTCATCCTTCTCGGTATCGACAGCGATGTAGCGCACCTTCTTTTTCTTAAGGGCTACCTTTTTCTGCGGCGCGAGTCGGCCGTAGTAAACCCGCGCTCGCTGCTCCGCGATCTTGCGCTGGCGCTCGCTGGCCTGGTGCTTGGCGATGATGTAAGTCGTCATGCCCACGACCGCTCCCGCAGCGAGGCCGACGGCAACCGACTCCCCGGTGCTCATCCCCGCGGCGCGCGCCAGGCTCCCGGCGAGGATGCCGGCTCCGCTGCCGAAAACGGCGGCGTTTTCGCCCGGCGTCATGTTTTCGCACCCGCCGACGAGGAGCGCGATGGAGGTCGTGAGGGCGATGATGGGCTTCGTTCGGGAGTTCATAAGGAGTGGGCGTCTTTGTAGAGAGCGGCGGGCCGCTCGGCAAGGAAACTGTGGGCCTGTAGCGCCGGTGAAGTTGGTCCATTGACGCGCCGCTCCGCAGGCCTACGCTCCCTGTCACTTCCCCCACTCTCCCCCACTCTCCCCCATGAACGCCATCCAGCCGAGCGGCCGTTCCGTGGACTCTCGACGCGCAACGCGCAGCCGAATCGGGGAGTTTTTGCACCAGGACGCGGGTGCCGCTTTTTCGCGACGCGATCCTTAAAAAACAACATCATGAAAACTCCCCTCCTCCGCTGCGCGCTTGTCGCGCTCACACTCACCCTTTTCGCGGCTCTGCCGCGCGTCCGAGCCGATTTGCTGCTGGCCGCGCGCGGCGCCGACACAGTCGTGCGATACGACAGCACGGGCGGCACGTTTTCCACTTTTGCCGCGGATCCGAACGGAGCTGTGTACGCCGGGATCACGGCGATGGTCTATGGGGCGGACGGCAATCTGTATGTGCTCTACGAGTACGACTCTCTCGGGGTCTTGCGCTACAACGGCACGACCGGCGCGTTCATCGACGAGTTCATTTCGGCGGCGACGCTAGGGGCCGCTGGCATCGGCGATCCCGGCGACATGGAAGTCGGGCCGGACGGAAATTTTTACATCAGCGACCACATTTCGACAGTGACCGCCGCCGTGTGGAGATTCAGCGGCACCACGGCGAATACGTTCATCGACAACTTCGCCACGTTTGGCGCGGGCAGTCACACGCACGGCTTGGCCTTCGGGCCGGGCGGGAAGCTCTATCTGGGCGACGCGGCCACCGGCCAGGTGCATCAATTCAACGCGACCACGGGTGCCGATCTCGGCACGTACGCGACGACCGGCGCTCCTACGCCGTACGGCGATCTGGCTTTCACTCCCGACGGCACGCTCTACGCGACGCACAGCGGTGGGGTGCTGCGCGCGGCCGGTCCGGCCTTCGGCCCCCCTTTTATCACCGGGGATTCATACTGGGGCATCCTGGCCGACGGGGGGTTCCTCTACCTCAGCGATCTCACCACCGGCACGCTGAAGAAGTACACCGACACAGGCATTTTCGTCGCCGACATCACCGGCGGGCCGGGTGCCTTCGACATCATCCCGATGGTGCCGGAGCCCGGAGCGGGCCTGCTGGTGCTCGCGGGGCTCGCCTCGCTCGGCCTGGGTCGTCGGCGGCGGTAGCCCGCTCAGTGCGGCGAGAAAGGGATGCCGTGCTGCCGGCACCAGTCGGCGGCGCGGGGGTCGCCGGCCTCCGCGGACTTGCGAAACCACGCCTGCGCCTGGAGCTGGTTTTTCGCGGTGCCGAGCCCGCCATCCAGACACTGCGCGTAGTTAAACATGCACGATCCGTCGCCGGCCCGGGCGCCTTTCTCGAAAAGCTCGGCCGCGCGTTTCGGATTGGCCGCAGGGACGCCGCGGCCCGTCATGTAGAGCACGCCGAGATTGCCCGTCGCCTTGAGATTGCCCATGTCAGAGGCGCGGCTGAAAAGCCGGAACGCCTCGGCGAAATCCGTCTTCACCCCGGTGCCGCGGGTGTAGCAGGTGCCGAGGATGTCCATCGCACGCGTGTCACCGCCGTCTGCCGCAGCTTTCAGCAGGTCCGCCCCGCGCTTCTCGTCCTTTGCCACGCCGAGCCCGTCCACATAGCACTGGCCGAGCGCGAATTTCCCGCCGATGTCGCCTTTCTCAGCGGCAGCCTGAAAGCATTCCACCGCCTTGGCGAAGTCGGGTTTGCCGATCTCACCACCCTTGGAATACATGAACCCGAGCATGGTCAGCGCAGTCGCATCGCCCTTCTCGCTCGCGGCGCTGAACCACTTGAATGCGGTCTTTTGCTCGACTGTGCGGAGGTTGTCCCCGAGCAGCAGCATGGCGGAAAGGATGTCTAGCTGCGCGGCCTCGGTGATCTGGGTGCGCATGGCGCTGAACTCCTCATAGGAGATCGGACTGGGCCGGTCGCGCAGGTGGTTGAGGAGCGTTTCGAGGTGGTTCTTGGCCACGCCGAACTCCGGAAAATCCCGCGCGATTTTCAGCCACGCATCGAGAGACGGCGCCCAGTTGCCTTTTTCCTCCAGGGCCTCGGCCTGCGACGTCGCGGTCTTGAGCGCTTCCTGGCGCTGCTTCACTGCCATCGCCTTTTTTTCCACCTCGTCGCGGATCCGCTTTTCCTCCGTGGCCTTGGCGTCGGCCTCCTTCTGCTTCTCGGTGTCGGCCATTTCCTGGCGCTCCCTGTCGGCACGCGCCTGCCGATCCCGCGCCTCCTGCTCGGCGTCGTGGCTGCCGTCTGTGCTCGTGCCGATCTCGGGAGCCGTCTCCGAGCCGGAGTCCTTCTCCGTGACGGGGCGATGGGTGAAAAAATACCCGCCTGCGCCCAGCACGATCACCGCGGCGGCGACCGAGCCGATGAGCGCGAGCGGCGATTTCCTTTTCGCGAGCGGCAGCGGCGGCGGAATCACCGGCGCGGACGCGGGCGGCTGCGGCGCGCCGGCCGGGGCCGGAGCCTCGCGACGGCGCACCTGCGCGCCGTCGAGTTCGAGGAGCGCATCGCAAAACTCCTGCGCGCTGGCGAAGGACCGAGCCGGATCGAGCGCGCAGCGCAGCACCTCATTGCCCTCCTCGGAAAGCGTGGCCAGCGGCGTGTAGCGCGGCCCGGCAGTGCCGCCCAGCGCCACCGGCGAAAGCGTGCCGCCGAGCAGCTCGTAGCCGAGCGCCGCGAGCGCCTGGATGTAGCGCGAGCGGACATCCACGCCCTCCGATTTCGCGCCAGCCGGCCCCTCGACCATCGTCTGCCCGCCGGCCCAGGTCTGCGAGGACGCCAAGTCGCGCTTAAATCCGAGCGGATAGAGCTTGAGCGCAAACTCCGGCCAGTCCGCGAGCGGAGCGCGCAGCAGCGTGTCCTTCTCCACCGGCTGTCCGAAATGGATCAGCACCTGATGCAGCCCAAATTCCAGCCCGCCGAGCGCGAGCCCGAGCGCATGATCCACGCCCGCCGCCGCCTGCCGCAGGAGCGCGAGCGTTTCACCCGCCTCCAGCTCACGCCGCGCGCGCAGCAGCTCCAGGAGTGAAAAGCCGTCCGTCCATTCGAGCGCGACGAAGCTGGCCTGCTCGACGGTTTCAAACTCGAAAACGCCGAGCAGATTCGGATGCTGCACCGGCTTGAGCCGCTCCACCTCGCGCTCCAGCGCGGTGCAGGCGGCGGTGTCGCCGAGGAATTCGGGATTCAGCACGAGAACGCGCACATCGCGCTGCTGCTCGCCGTCAAATGCGCGGAAGGCGCGGCCCGCATTCGTCTCCCCGAGCACCTCCTGGATTTTGTAGCGCCCCGCCAGCACCACGCCGATCTCGAAGCGCGTCTCACCGGGGCGCAGCGCCGCCGTTTCCAGCAGCGTGGCGAAATTCTCCTCCGCCTCCTCCACCGCACCCGCCGCCGCCGGCGCGTCGCCGATATGCTCCAGCACGTCCTCGATCGCCTTGCGCAGCTCGGCGGGCGTCTGAAAGCGGGCGTCCGGATCCTTCTCCAGCATCTTGCGCAGCAGGTCGGCTGCGGCGCTCGGGAGGTTCTCCATCTTCTCGAAAGGCGGCGGCTTCGAGAGGTGCTGGCTCATCACCTGGGCCATGGATCCCGCAAAGGGCGCCTGCCCCGCGAGCATGTACCAGAGCGTGATGCCCAGCGAGTAGATGTCCGAGCGGACGTCGATCTCCCTTTCCTCCAGCTGCTCGGGACTCGCGAAATGCGGCGTGCCCACAAAGCCGCCCATGCTCAGCGTCGCCGCGTCCTCCGGGTCGCCGGCGTGCGATGTCTTCGCCAGGCCAAAGTCGATCACCTTCGCGATCACCTCGTCGTCCTCGCGCACCAGCATGAGATTCGCCGGCTTGATGTCGCGGTGGACAAGCCCGTGCTGGGTCGCCGCGTTCAGCGCGCGCGCGACCTGCGCGGTGATCGTCAGCGCCGTCAGCGGCGCGAGCGGCCCCTGCCGCTTGATCAGCGCCTCCACGGTCTCGCCGTCGATGAATTCCATCGCGTAAAACCACGTGTCGCCCTCGGTCCCGAGGTGAAAGACCGACGCGACATGCCGGTGCCGCATTTTCGCCGCCGAGCGCGCCTCGCGCACGAAACGCTGCCGCGCCACCTCGCTGTCCAGGTAGGTGGAATTGATGACCTTCAGCGCCACCGGGATCCGCAGGCTGGTGTCGAAAGCCTTGTACGTGATCCCCATCGCCCCGCGTCCGAGTTCGTAGAGCGAACCGTCGTCGCGGGTTAAAACTTCGTAGTGGTCGAACAGAGTGGCCTCGGGCATGAATGTTTCTTACGGAAGCGGAGAGCGTGCGAGAACGTGAGAAGTTGCAGTTTTCTGCGGCCTTGCGCAATCTGCAACCCGCATCGAGCCAGAACCCCATGGGAGCGAAACTGAAGATTCATCCAGCCACTGCCGATCCCTTCGAGGTCGGGATCGGCAACACCGCGTCCATCGGGCGGACCCGGGAGAATACGGTCTGCCTCAGTTTCAGCCCGCTCGTTTCGCGCCAGCACGCCCTCATCCGCTGCCACAACGGCTGGCAGTACCAGCTCATCGACCTCGGCAGCCGCAATGGCACCTACGTCAACGACGAGCGCGTGGTCATGCCGGTGACGCTCACCGACGGGGCGAAGATCCGCATCGCCGACAACCAGATGGTTTTCGTGGAGCACGACGAGGATCCGGCGAGCGAAGCGAACGCAATGACGATGGTCGGCAGCATCGATCACTCCATCGTCGAGGCCCGGCCCGTGGCACTGCTCGTGTGCGACATCCGCGGCTTCAGCACCATGTCGGAGAAAATCTCCGGCGAGGACATGGCGCAGGCGCTCGGCGCGTGGTTCCGCGAGACGGGAAACATGGTCGCGCAGAGCGCCGGCACGATCGACAAATTCATCGGCGACGCGATGCTCGCATACTGGGGCGTGAGCGGACGCGGCACGGCGGACTGCGGCACCGCCTTTGCCGCGGCAAAGCGCATGATGGCCCTCGCGGACTCCCGCACCTGGCCGAATGGCGAGGAATTCCGGATCGCCATCTCGCTCCACTACGGCCGCGTGACGTGCAGCAATGTCGGCGTCGCCGCCGAGCGCGACGCCACCATCATCGGCGACGCCGTGAACACTGTCTTCCGCCTCGAAGCGCTCTCCAAGGAACTCGGCCAGCGCGTGGTCATGTCCGGCGAATTCGCCGAGCAGATGCCCGACGTGAAGAAGTTCCAGGACCTCGGCGACCGCACGCTCAAAGGCAAGGCGCAGACCGTCCGCGTCTTCGGGATGGCGGAGTAGTTAGGCAAGCCGCCTCGCGTGCCTTGCCCGCGATGCCCGCTCTGCTAGGATGCCGGCACCATGACGACCGTCGCCATTTCCCTGAAAGACGAGGATCAGCAGTTTCTTGACGCCGCGGTGAGGTCAGGCCGCTTCTCCTCCGAGAGCGAGGTCGTCGCGGAAGCTCTCGCCGAGTTCCGGGTCCGCGAGTCGATCCGGCAGGCCAAGCTCGGCGATTTGCGGGCCAAGGTGGCCGTCGGGATTGAGCAGGCAGACCGCGGTGATTTCGCCGCATTCACTGCGGAAGACGTGAAGCGGGAAGGCCGGGAGCGTCTCGCCGCACAGCAGACGGTGCGCTGACCATGCCGCGCATCCTGCGGACGCGTGCGTCACGGAGCGACTACGACGAGGTCTGGAGCTACCTCGCAGTGCGCGACCTGGCCGCGGCCGACCGGCTCGTTGACCAGTTCGATTCCACCTTGGAAACGATCGCCTCGAACCCTCGCATGGGCCGCAAGGCGGAGGAATTCGCACCCGGTCTCCGCTGCTTTCCCGTAGGCAGCTACCTGATCTTCTACCGCCCCATCGCGGACGGCATTCAGTTGATCCGACTCTTGCACGGCGCGCGGGACATCACCCCCGAATACTTCGCCGAGGAGTAGAGCGATGTTCACCGGAATCGGATGCTGTTGATCGCTGGTCCGGTCATTTGATCAGCTTTTCGAAAACCTCGTCTCGTTCCGATCCGAGCGCCAAAGCTCGCGCGTAGGCGATCCGCGCCGTTGCGATGTCGGGTTTCCCGGTTGTCGCACATACTACTGCAAGGTTGAAGGGATGATCTGCATTGTTGGGCTCTGCTTTCATCGCCCGCTTTAGGTAGGCGACAAGATCCTCTTGATCCGTGACACCAAGGACCGTGATCAGCAGCACATACGCCTGTCGGGAAAGACCCCGATCCGGGACAAGCGGATAAAACTGGTCCGAAATGCGCCGCGCCTCCTCAAGACGGTTCTTGCGGATCAGTTCCATTGCCTGCTCCGCCTGCACCTGCCAGCCGTTAGCCGCCTCCGCACACCACACACGAATGGGAGCTAACAACAATGTGGAGATCAGAAAGATGCGCAGAGTTTTCATATCCCTCTCGCTCGGGAACTAAGGGTTTGAGAGCGGACTCCCCGGGGCGAACCTCCGCTTCGGAGGCAGGCGGTTGGTTTTGACTGAATGCCGTCCACGCATGCCCGCCAATCTCCCAGCGGCGCAATGGAGTTGCCAGCCCCGATTCTCCACGACTGAAGCCCCATTTTAGCGACGCCTCAGCCGCCGCTACCCTTCGCCGAGCGGCACCTCGTGGTATTCCAGCGCCCACTCGCGCATGAAGCGCACGCGCACGGGGCGGATGCGGTAGATGATCAGTTCGGGATTGTCCGGCGTACCGAGATAGCGGCGGAGCAGCGGATTGGCGTCCCAGATTTCGCGCAGCAGCGCGGCGTCGGTGAGCACCTCGGCAACGCCGGTGATGCGGACCTGGTCGTGATGCTCGTCGAGGTAGCACAGCTCAACTTTCGGATTCGCGGCGATCTCCCGCGTCTTGCCGTAGCTGCGCAGGTTCGCGACGTAGATCGTGAAGCCGTCCACGCGTACCGGCGAGACCGGACGCAGGCGCGGCTGGCCGTTATCGACCGTGGCGAGCTGGGGAAACTTCGCGCGCTGGATGACCGCTGCGGCGAGCGCGGGGAGTTCCTCGGGCGTGAACGGCTGGGGAGTCGGCTTGGACATGGGTGGAAAATGGGTCGCTGAACTTGAAAACGCGAGCCCTCCCAATCCTGCACACAACGCGTCGGCTTTTTCCCCCGCGACGCCGCGACGCCGCTTTGCTAGCGTCGCGACCCGATGAAACCCGCGAACACTGCGAACTCCGACCAGCGGCTCCTCGCCACGCGCCGCAGCCTCGTCGAGCGGCTCACGGACTGGCAGGACCAGCGGAAGTGGCAGGAGTTTTTTGAAACCTACTGGCGGCTGATCTACGGCGTGGCGCGAAAGGGCGGACTGACCGACGCCGAGGCACAGGACGTGGTGCAGGAGACGGTGCTCACGGTGGCGAAAAACATCACGAAATACGAGCGGGAGGCCGGCTCCTTCAAAGGCTGGCTGCTCCACATCACGCGCTGGCGGATCGCCGACCAGTTCCGCAAGCGCGCGCCCGCGGAGAAGCAGCGCCACACGCCAGACGACAGCCGCCGCGGGACCGCGACGATCGACCGCGTGCCCGACGGCTTCGACCTCGATGCGGCGTGGGAGGAGGAGTGGCAGCGCAATGTCCTCGCCGCCGCGCTGGAGCGCGTGAAGCGAAAGGTGGACGCGAAGCATTACCAGATCTTCGACTGCGTGGTGATGAAGCAGTGGCCCGTCTCGAAAGTGGCCGCCGAGCTTCGCGTCAGCGTGGCGCAGGTCTATCTCGTCCGGCACCGGATTTCCGGGCTGGTGAAACGCGAGTGCATGGCGGTGGAAAAGCGCCATTGAACGCCCGGAGATTTCGCGGGCGGTTTTTCCCCGCCCGGCTATGCTCCGCCGCGACTGCATGAGCACGACGACGCCACTCCCCCCGCCTGCTCCGCGCGCCGCGGCGGAACCGCTCGGCCCGCTGGCGGCACGGCTCGCGGCGGCGGATCGCATTTTGCAAATCGAGCGCGGCACCGCGCGGCTGCTCCGGGCGTGGCCATGGATGGCGGGTTTCGTGGTGGCGTGCTTTGCCGCGGATGTGGTGCTGCATTTCGCCGCCGGACTGCGGGCGGGGCTGAGCATCGCGGGCGCGCTGGCGGCGCTCGGCTTCGGCGGGTGGTGCGCATGGATCGCGTGGGGAAAGCGGAACGCCTTTGAGCACACGGCGCGGGTGCTGGAGAGCCGGCACGCGCGGCTGGGCTCGAAGCTGATGAACATCCTCCAGCTCCGCGGGCAGACGACGGACCCCGCGCTCATGCCGCTGACGCGCGAGATGGC